>JAFEBR010000770.1 GCA_018242565.1 Planctomycetota bacterium
AGGCAATTGCGCCAACTTCTTTTCGAGGTCTCCCCGCAGCTTCGCGGGCGTTCGCGACAGCCGATTGCGCACCAGCACTTCCGACTGCAGTGGATTTCCCCCCGACTGATCTCCCAGTTGCAGGCTCCAGCAGATGGCATCCACATCGTCGCCAAAAAAGTCGACGATCGATTCCAGGAATTTCTGGGCATTATCGGGTGCCAGGGTTTTGACACCCAACCGGACATCTTCCAGATCACACACCAGCGTGAAGTGTTTTCGCCGATCGGTCATCGACAGCAAAGCCTGCACTCCATCCGAGGTGGCCGATGGATTATCGACCGACTCGACGAGCGACTGGGCCATCGATGCGGGGGCACTGGCAAACGTGCGATTGTCCCCGATGTACCACGCCAACGATTTGCCGATGTAATGCGCCTTGGGCTTATCGACCAGCTCGGCGTCGAATTTGGTAATCAGGTCCGAGCGCTTCAGCTCTTTCTTTGAGCGGACGACCACCGCCACATCGAAGGCCTCGCGGCTCTTGGGAATGAGCGCGAACGTGGCTTCTTCCACGCTGGCGGGTTCCATCAGGCAGCGTTCACGAATCGTCTGTTCCAGCCAGACCCCCAGCGGCCCCAGACAGGCGCGGAATTCTTCCGCCGAGTCGTCTCCCGACCAGAGTTCCGCAGGTCGCAGATGAATCACGATTCGCGCACCATCGGGAATCAGATTCAAAGTCAGCGGCTCCCCCGGCTTGTTGGGCTTGCCAGACTTCTTGCCAACGACTTCCGGTTCAGCGTCTTCGGTTTCCTCGTCGGCGGCGCGCGAACGGGATTCCGTCGTCTTGCCCTTGCGCGACGTTTCACCCGATTTGGCCTTGCCCCGTGTGGACCCGATATAGACCCCCACGCCGGCTGCCACCAGGATGATCGCCGCTGCGACGATGGCCGATATGCGGCGCTGCCGTTTTTGTTTCTCGCGGTCCCGCAGTTTTCGGGCATGCATCAGATCCGCCGAATTGTCGGACGTTTCTGCCAGCTCCTGATGCATCTCATCGGCAAAATACTCAGAAAACGCCGAGACGTTGTGCGACATGAACGGAGAGGTCTCGCCCAGCAAGGCGGCCGTCTCGGCAGCCTCTGCGGGAGGAGTTGCGTCCGGAACAACCCGGACCGCGACCCCCATCAAGGGCTCTTCGTCGTCGTGGAAATCCGCCGGGGCCTCGGCGAATTCCAATGGGGGGGATGCAGAACTCGACTTTTGTCCCGTGCCACGATTCTCCGGAGCGAACACGGGCCGTTGCAGAATGAAGCTGTGGCGACATTTACCGCAGCGCCCTTTCCGGCCGAGGAACGATTCGTCGGGCAACTTCAGCTTACGGCCACATTGGGGGCAGGGAATCTCAATGGTGGACATCGTTCATGGACCTCACGAGGCGACCAAATCGCCGGAATGAACCGCCAAAGTTGAAACGCTGCTGCCTATCGGTCAGGGAAATCGCCCGCTGCTTGCATTGTACGGCACGCCCGTGTCGCGTCAATGCGGCCGGCGCAGGCCCAGTCGGCTGGTCTCTGGACGACGGCGCCTGTGCCCTGCACACGCCCAGCAATCCGCCACGCACGAGACTGGCGTGTGGTGACCTCCGGCCTGGGCAATGCCCGATGTCTTGGTCAGTTTTTCGGAGGCTGCAGCGGTTCTTGCGCCGGGGCCAGATGCCACTGGGGTTTGGCCCGGCAGGCATTGAGGGTCATGACGGCAAACGCAGTTCCGTAGGCCTTGTGGTAATCATAAAACGGATAATCAAACCAGGAGCCGTCGGCTTCCTGCAGATCGATGATCAAGCGGGCCAGATGATGCTTATAGAATTCCTGCCTGGGCGCCGGAAGCTGATCAATACACAGCCCGGCGTAGTAGTGACCGAAGTAAAAGAAATACCCGGCGACTGCATAAAACGACTCGTGAGGAACGGGCTTCTTGCGTCCCATGCTCAACCAGCCATTGCGGCTGATCAACCGATCCAGCCAGGTTTCCAGAACCTCGTCGGTCATGTCTTTGTCTCCCCATAAACGGAGCGACAACGAACACGCCTGGGACCGCCCCAGACTGCCCCCGGGCTGATTCACCGGATGTGTGGGCACCCGATGCAGATAATACCCATACATATACGAGCCATCGGGCAGTCGCTCCTTCTTGGTCATTTGCACAGCCCGACGGACAACTTTCTCGGGCGGCGCCACACCGATCTGGGCTGATTCGTGCAGGGCAATCAACACGGCCGCATTGACGAAACTGGTTGAAGATGCCGCCGGGCGCTGGGTGCCCGAATCAAAATCGTAATACCCCCAACCCCCTTCGACGGACTCATAACGCGTCAGCTTCTCATACTGCCCCTGAATCAATTCGCGAATGCGCTGACGGCGGGGTTCGTCATTTGGTAAGCGTGCGTGCATGCGGACCAGCGCCTGGATGCCATAGGCGTGTGTCCAGACGTTGTAGATCAGCATCGGATCATCGCGACGCACCCGTGGAAGCTGTTCCATGAGGTGCTTTTCGCCTTTCTCAATCGCATCCAGCACGGCGGTCGACGTCGATCCACTTTCGATGAGGGCCGCGACACTCATTGCCGTCACGGCGACCTGGTAGGCATGATGCGAACCGATACCCGCAATAATCGGTACGCCCCCCTTCAAAGCGGGAGATCCCCACGAGCCATCGCGGTTCTGGTGCGTGACCAGGTAATCAACACCGCGCCCCAGCGACTCTTCCAACTCCGCCGGGGGGACCGGCTGAGGTGCTGCCGGACGCAACCGGGATTCGGCAGCCGGCACGTCCGGCTTTTCGTCTTGAGCCCTGGCACGGCCGGGGCAGACCACACAGATCAGCAGACCAGCCACCAGCCACAGTCGATCGTTCATCACTGTTGTTCCGTGCGAATTTTGCAGTTCACAGGCTGCCGCAGGGCAGGCACCACTGTCCGCGTCTCGTGCAATCCGTTTTCGTCAGGCCTCAGGGCTTCGACGCGAGAATCTCATCACTCGCCGCCAGCCCTTCTACGATTTCGGTTCGGTCGCCAGAGACCACGCCGATTTTCACGGTTTTCTTCAGCGGCGTTTTGCCGGGAAGGTACACGTAATGGGTGTCGTCGTCGCTGTTTTCAAAAACGGCCGAACTGGGCACTGTCAGCGCGTTGTCCTTTTGCACCGTCATGATTTTGACGGTGCCGGTCAACCCGGCCACGATTTCCGCGGGCACCGGATCGGTCAACGCAATCACCACTTCAAATTTGCCCGATTCGGGAATCGACGCGACGCGCTGCACTTTGCCAGCGAGCTTCTTCTGCGGAGAGCGCGTCGGAACAAACCGTGCGGATTGTCCGACCTGAATCTCTCCGATTTCCTTTTCTTCAACTTCCGTGTGCAGCAACCACTTTCCCGTCCCCACAATCGTCAGCACCACATCATTCGCCGGCAGGGCTCCGCGCTTCTGAAAGGCCGTGGCTGGCGGACTGGTCCATTGTCCCCGCGAGTACTTACCGTGGTAGACCACCCCGGCCGCCGGCGCCTTGATGGTCATCTGGGCCAGGTCATGTTCGAGATCCGCCAGGCGTTCGCGGGCCCGCTGATCGTCCACCTTCAGCTTTTCCAGCGCCAGTTCCTTCTGGCGGGCTTCAATCGGCAACTGCTCGCGGGCCCGGTCCCAGGCGATCGTCGCCTTGGCCGCGGCCATTTTCACTGAATCTTCACGGCGGGGCAGATCCGTCTTCAAGGTGTGTTCGGTGCGCAGTTTGGTGGAACGCAGGAAAAACTCGGCGCTCTCCAGTGCGAATTGATAGCGTTTCAAAATGATCTGCTCGGTTTCCTCGGTCAGATCCTTGTCTTTGTACATTTTCTCAAGCTGCGCCAGTTCGTCTTTGGCGGTGAGCACATTGAATTCCGCGCTCTTGAGCGAGCGCTCGGCGGATTCGATATCGTGCGCTTTGTCGACCTTCAGAAATTGTTCCAGATCTTCCAGCGACTGCCGTTTCAGTTTTTCGGCGGCCTGCAGATCGAGCGGCAATTGCTGTTTCGCCAGCGGCAGATCCAACTCGGCCAGCTTGATTGTGAGCCCGGCCAAAACTCGTTCATCGCGGGCGGCGGCAACCGCATGGTCGAGTTTCTCCGCATCGAATTTGAGCAGCACGTCATCCTTTTTGACCTTCGCACCATGAGCGACAGCCTGCTCGACCGACAAGGGACTGGCCCAGCCCTTCAGCCGAACTTCGATTTCGCTCATGGCGTCGTTTTCCACGACCGCCTTGACCGAAATGCTGTTGGACAGCTTGCCCTGTTCGACTTTGACAGTCGGCGCTGCCGCGGGAGTCGCGTCTTTATCCCCGCTCTTTCCAGCGGGCTTGTCTTGCGCCGCCGTCAACGGCTGAACCACCGCACTGGCCAAAAGACACAGGCAAAACACGCAGGTCACTGCCCAGCGAATGCGAAACATCATGAAAGAAATCCTTGGTTTTGAAGCCAATCACCGAAAAGACATGCGGTCTGCCCCAGCGGCAGATTCCGGAACTCTACCAACGCTCATCGGGCCGGTAAATGGAGTCCCGCTCAACGGCCCCCTGTCGCTAAAGCGCATTGGGCAGGGACCGACCGCGGCGGGCCGACCCTGTTCGCCTCGAACCGAGGTCTGTTAATGTGGTTGTGAGTCCAGCGCCTGTCCTGCCGAGATTCACCAAACTGACGAAGGGAGAGTGATGCCGAAACCATCCGGGATGACCGATATCGACAGCTACATAGCGCAGTTCGAACCCGAGGTCCGGAAGATCCTCGAGCGCGTGAGGAAGACGATTCGCGCCGCCGCCCCCGCGGCGGAAGAGTGCATCAGTTACCAGATGCCCGCGTTCAAGCAGGCCGGCATCGTGGTCTACTTCGCCGCCTGGAAAAACCACATTGGCTTGTATCCACCCATCCGCGGAGACGCGGCACTTGAGACGGCGGTGGCGCGCTATGCTGGCCCGAAAGGGAATCTGCAGTTTCCGCTCGATGAACCGCTCCCTGTCCGTCTGATCTCACGCATTGTCAAATTGCGTTTGCAGCAGAATCTCGCCAAGGTGGCCGCCAAACGGCAGCGTTCCTAAACGAAACGCCCCATTCCCGGTGACAACAGCGCCTGGCCCAGGTCGTCCACCAGAGGCCAATTCGCAGACTCCGCCGCATGCTCGTCAACGCGCCGTCGGCACGGTACGATCACGTCGTTTCGCAACTTGATCCGCAACCGGAATCACAAACACCTGCGATTTACGCCAACGGCTTGTGGAACGAGCACGGCAGACACCGAGAGGCAGTTACCGACACGCCCCACCCACACCATCACAGCCGAGGGACGCCATGCTGACAGCGGAATCGCGTCGTCGAGATTTTCCGTCGCTCACCGGTCGCGTGTATTTGAACACCGCCGCCGAAGGAATTCCGCCGCAGTCGGTGCGGGCCGCGCTGCTGCAGTACTTCGCCGACAAGGAACTCGGCATGGATGGCCGCCAACCCCATGCCGCGCAGTGGCAGGCGGTGCGCGAACTGACGGCAGACTTTTATGGCCTGTCGGCCGATGAAATTGGTCTCTGCTCATGCTCATCGGAAGCCTACAACCTGGCCGCCCTCGCCCTGCAACTGAAAGCCGGAGACGAAGTCGTGATCAACGATCTCGATTTTCCGGCCGGAGTGACCCCCTGGCTGCAACCGACCTGCCCGGCCACGGTCAAACTCTGGCGGCACCGCGACGGTGCTCTGCGCGTGGACGATCTGATCCCCCTGCTGGGACCGAAGACACGGTTCGTGACGACCTCTCTCGTCAGTTTTTTCAACGGCGCAATGATCAATCTCGCCGAGGTGTCGCAGGCCGTTCGGCGGCACTCGGCGGCCCTCTTCTCGGTCGATGTCACCCAGGCCCTGGGGCGAATTCCGCTGTGCCTCGATGATGTCGACCTGATCGTCAGCAGTACGCACAAGTGGATTCTCGCCAGCCATGGCGGCGGCCTGGTCGGCGTACCGGCTCGCAGTGCCGAGCGCCTCGTCGTTCCAGCCGGAGGCTGGTTTCATCTGCAGGACCCGTTCGGAGCCGATCGATTCAACGCGGCGGTCAGCAAACCGGGAGCGAGCGGATTCGCCGTCGGCATGCCCAATTACCCGGCGATCTACGCCATCCGGGCCGGACTCGAATATCTGAAATCGGTGGGCGTTCCCGCACTGCATGCGGCCGTTCAGCCTTTAACCGAGCACTGCCTGGCCGAAATCGCCAGGTTGCCCGTGGAACTCTTGACGCCCCGCGATCCCGCACAGATCGCTGGCATCATCGCGTTTCGCCACCCGCAAGCCGAGCGCATCCATCAGCAACTGCATGCCCGGAACATTCACCTCATGGCCCATGCAGGCCGGCTCAGAATTGCCATCCATGGCTATAACACAGTCGAAGACATCGAGACTCTGCTGCGGGAATTACGCGCCGCCCTGTGAATGACGCCCCCCGTCATCAACAGTCATTATCAACAATCGTCTCTCCACCTGACCGACGGCAAAGAGCAACCACATCCGCCAGAGCATTCGGACGCGATGCTGGGTGCACAATCCGAGACCGACCGTGGACTATCTCACCGAAATCAATTACCAGACTCCCGAATTCGCCGAGTACTTCGACGAACTGCCATTGTGGTCGGCGCGGTTTGGCATCGCGCTGCTCGAGCGTGTCCCACTGCGACCGGGCCAGACCATTCTGGATGCCGGAGCCGGGAGCGGGTTTCTGTCGATTGAACTGGCACAGCGCTGTGGCGAGACGAGTCGCGTGATCGCTGTCGATCCGTGGCGGGCAGCCATGCAGCGACTCGAACGCAAGCTGGCCCATGCCGGCCTGCGGAATGTGCAGCCGATTATCCAGGATCTCGAGTCGGCGGAAATTCCCGCCAACTCCGTCGACCTCATCGTCTCCAACCTGGGCTTGAATAACTTCGAGGCCCCGGCAGCGGCACTCCAGGCCTGTTTTCGGGCGGCCCGGCCGGGCGCGAGGCTGTTTCTGACCACCAATCTGGTCGGTCACATGGACGAGTTCTACCGCGCCTACGAAACGGTGTTGACCGAGTTGGGATACGTCGATCGGCTGCCGTACCTCGCTGCCCATGTGCAGCACCGCGCCACCGTCGAATCCGTACATCATCTGCTCCGCGAGGCGGGATTCACAACCGTTGCCACCCACACCTCAATCTTCCGCGAGCGTTACGCCAACGGTTCGGCCCTGTTGCGACATGCCTTCATCCGGGTCGGCTTTATGCCCGCCTGGAAAGCCATCGTGCCGGCGGAATTGGTTCAACCCGTGTTCGCTGCCCTGGAACAACGGCTGAATCTCGAAGCCGACCGGCAGGGTGAACTGTCACTCACTATCCCTATGGCCTGTATCGAGGCTCAAAAACCAGAAGGCTGAGCCGGTCCTGTGAGAACGGGGCGTAGCCGGGGCTTGAGAATCTGCTCGCGCCGGATGGCATTGGTCGAGTGCAACGTGCGCGAATGTTCCGACCGGCCATCGGTTCGGTCGGAAGTGTCGGCTCAAAGGGAAATCATTTCATATACTCCGACTTCAGCCAGCGAATAACCGCCTGCCGGGCTGGAAGCAGTGGGCGCAAATCGGCTGCGTCAGCGGCCCAATCGGCCATCGACCGAACCTGGAACGGAGTTTGCGATTGATCCAGCAAACCCAATGGGATCTGACGTGCGTCTGACTGGGCGAGCCGAAACTCAGTTTCCGCCGAGAGCAGAAAGTCGACCAGTTTCTGGGCGGCTTGAACCTTGGAAGTTCCATTGATGATCGCCACCGTGTTGGGAATGCAAACGGTTTGGCCGTCCACTCGGACAGGAACCATATCGACCGGCTTGCCGGCGGACTTGGCGACGAAGAAATCGTCGTTGTCGGTGAAGCCGAAATCGCAGGCTCCGTCTGCGACCAGGTCTTTCGTCGCGGCATTGCCTTTGACCTCTCGAATACCGCCATTCTTCAGCCGTTGATGCCAGGCTTTCGTCCGTTCTGCACCCCACAGGTGCCATTGCAGCGTGTATTGTGTGAGGGTTGTCCCGAACAGGGGTTGCGCTATCGCCGCACGCGTCAGGTCTTCAGATTTCTCAAGTCGCGAATCAATCTCAGCGAGATTGACCGGCATGCGCTCGGTGTTGACGATGTAAACGCGCATCCGGGCGGCAAATCCGGTCCAGAAACCGTCAGGGTCCTTGAATCGGCTGGGAATGCGGTCGTACCCTGTGCCACGATAGGGCAGCAGCACGCCTTGCGCCTGAAGCTCGCAGGTGCCGAGCAATTCGTTGTTCCAGAATACGTCGCATTGCGGGTTGGCCTTTTCCTGGATCAGCATGTTGACGAGGCCGAGGGACTTCGTAGCCTCGCTGTCGTATTTCACGATCACTTTGATGCCCGACGATTGTTCGAAATCCCGGAGGACTTCATCCGCAAAGATCGCGTCATGGGCGCAATACACGACGAGCGACTGCTCGTCTCGACGGTGCCAATCGTGGATCAGGTTAAACGTGCTGCCGATCGCGACGGCGACCGCAAAAGCGGCGACAAACCAATGGTATCGAGGCTGAGTCATGCAATCGCCGGCTGGGTCCGAATTAATTCAGTGGTCCAGTCGCGATTGGCGACTGAACCGGAAACGCAGTCGATTCGTAAGTCGTAATGACACGAAGGAGTCGGCGTCCATGCCGGAGATCGGTCGGCGTCCCGTTTTCTGTCTGAAAAAATCAACATTCGGCCGGCTTTTCGCAGACAATTCGTGCGTGAAATGAAATCATGATTGAGGTTGTGATCAGGCTCGTGTGGTCCGGTTTCGTCGTGGCGAGATTTTCGCCGCGCTCGACAGAATTTGTCCACATCATTTGATTCGCGGCCCAGGCTCGGTGCGGTACCGTTCGCTGCGGTCAGCGTTTCGCCGCCGCATCCGCAGGACTTCCAGTTCCCCAGGGAGATTCATGTGCGCTGTCTCATCATAGGCTTCGTTTCGGCGATAATGACAGTCGCGGTTCCCCGTGCATTTAGTGAGGATGCACCGGGTCGCAAGATTTGGGATTTCGACGGGGACACCGCCGGACAGCCTGCCGCAGGTTTTCGAACGGCGGTCGGCAAGTGGGTGGTCGCCGAAAAGGGCGATAACCGGGTCCTGTCCCAGACAGCCCAGAATGGCGATTCCGTCTTCAACCTGATCCTGCGACCCGACGTTTTGTACGCCGATGTGGAATTGAGCGTCCGCCTGAAAGCCGTCGCGGGGACTGTCGACCAGGGAGGCGGCCTTGTCTGGCGCGCGAAAAACGCCAAGACCTATTACATCGCCCGCTACAATCCCCTCGAAGATAGTTTTCGTGTCTACAAAGTGGTTGACGGCAAACGCTGGCAACTGGGAAGCGTCAAAGCGCCCGGGAATACGGAATGGCATGAATTACGGGTCACGATGAAGGGGAGCAAGATTGACTGTTACCTCGATGAGAAACTCCACCTCGAGGCCGACGATAGCTCGATTCGAGGATACGGCCGGATTGGACTCTGGTCGAAGTCGGACGCCCAATCGGATTTTGACAATCTGACCGCCACCGGGACCGCGCTTGTTCCCAAACCCGCCGAGCAGGTCACGGAAACAAAAGAGTTTGAGATTCGTTCGGAACGTGCGTTCCTGGGCGGCCAGCCTGTCGACCTGTGGGGTCTGCGTTGCGGCAACGCGTTTATCAGCGACGCCGTCACAGAGCGTTTCATACGCAATTTCGACAACATGAACGCACATGGGATTAATTTCGTTGGTGCCTACATCCAAGGTGTGAATGCGGGGCATCCTGACGGCAACGCCGGACTGAATGGGTTCACCCGCCACGGCAAGTTGCTGCCGGCGATGGCACGTCGTGTCGAGTGGTTCGTTCGCGAAGCCGACAAACGGGGCATGGTCGTCATGATCGGCGTGGTGGCGCCTCGCAAAGATCAGGAATTCTACGCCGACGAAGACATTCGGAATGCCATCGAAGAGACGGCCCGGTTCCTTAAGGAAAAGAAACTGCGCAATCTCTTTGTGAACCTGTGCGACGAGTTCAATCATCCCCTGTATGCCGACAAGCTGCTGATTCGCGAGCCGGACGGTGCGAAAAAGAAGCAGATGCTGACCGGCTGGTTCAAAGCGATTGCCCCGGACATCGAAGTGGGGATTGGCCCACACTGGAAATCGGGCACGCAGGACGTTTATCCGGGCATGGATGTGCGGATCATCCAAAAAGGGATGGCAATCCCAGACCAGGGATTTGTAGTCAACATCGAGCCGATTCGCGAAGACTATTTCAACAACGACGGTATCTTTAACGCGACAAATCTGGAGGCGATCTTTGCGAATTGTCGCAACTATCTCGACGCGCCACATGCTGTGTTCATGTTCCATTCGGGGTTCGTGCAGGGGGTCACGAACTACAGTGGCACGGCGCCGCACGCAGAAATGGGCGGATATGGAACCGGGCCGACGGACCGCGGCATCCGCTTCTATTATGAATGGGTTCGCGATAACGTTGGTCGCTGGGAGTATCCGCACCATGTTCCCGCCGCCGAGTTCTCCATTGAGCCGCAGGGCGAATCCCCATCGGGTGGATAGGACGCGACCGACAACACCCGTTGCTTTCAAAAGCGAAATCGCAGTCTGAATACGTTGGGCCTGGAACAAGAAATGCCGAAGATCCAATTGTCATCCCGTCGAGAGCGAGGATTCACGCTCATCGAACTTCTGGTCGTCATCGCCATTATCGCCGTCTTGGTCGCGCTCTTGCTGCCGGCAGTACAACAGGCCCGCGAGGCGGCGCGCAGGTCGCAGTGCCGCAACAACCTGAAGCAACTGGGGCTGGCGATTTTCAATTACGAATCGGCACTCGGCAGGTTGCCACCCACCGCCGTCGTCGCAGGCCGCCCGAACAACGGGCTCGAAACGAGCTACCTGGGAGCGTTCGGCCGCATTCTTCCCTACCTTGAGCAGGGGAATATCTATAACCAGATCAACAGCTCATCGGATTACGGCGACTTGAACAATCTGCCCGCCTCCGCCCACACGATTCCCGTGTTTCTTTGTCCCAGCGAACCGAACAGTGATCCAGGCCTGAATGCCACTTACGGCCTGATCGGGGGGAACAATTACGGGTTCTGCATGGGAGACTGGTTCGTCTGGTGCGGCGTCAACGCGACCGGACCGCAGACGCGCTCGGCTTTTGGCGTCAATCTCGGCCGCAGATGGGCCGACTTCACCGACGGCACGAGTCAGACCCTGCTGATGTCGGAGGTCAAGAATTACACGCCGTATATCCGGGACTGCGGGGCTCTGAAGAATATCCAGGACCCGAACAATGTGCCTCCGTCCGACGCCGACCCGCTGACGGTTGCCCCCGAATATGCATCGGCCGGCTGCACGTTTCTGCTCAACGCCCATTCACAGTGGGCCGAGGTGGCGGTGCACCACATCGGCTTCACCACGGCCTGGCCACCGAATAAGAAAACGCCCGGCGGTCCTGGGTTGGCCTATCCCGATGTCGATCTAAACAGCCAGCGAGAACGAATCGGTGGGCCCACATTCGCCGCCATTACGTCGCGCAGCAATCACCCGGGCGGCGTCCACTCGCTCATGGGCGATGGTTCGGTCCGGTTCGTTTCCAGTTCGATCAATGGCGCAATCTGGAGGTCTCTCGGCACCGTCAACGGGCGCGAGGCAATTTCCGGCGATTTTTGATCGTGGTGCTGCAATGCGAAAACTCGTGCGACAATTCATTTTGACAGGACTCTGCCTGGTCGTTGGCTGCTCAAACAGCGCGCCACCTGAAGATGCGAGCCAGTCCGACGAGATGCTGGGGGCCCTGATCGCCTCGCTGGATGCGTGGAAAGAAGGTCGCACTTCAAATCTTGTCGAGCGGGTACCGCCGATCCGCTTTGTCGACGACGACTGTGCCGCCGGTCGTCAGTTGGTGTCGTACCAGCTGGAAGATCCCGAGACGTTTGCAGTCCCCTTCGAGAGTGTGTTTGTAAGACTCACCTTGCAGAGCACAGATGGCAAGTCGGTCGAACGCCTGGTGGGCTACCAGTTGTCCGTGACTCCGATTCTGTCGGTCCTCCGCAGCGAACCTTAGCGATGCATGAAATCATGCGCGAACCGGACGGCTCGCTCAAGAAGGCCCGCGCCGCGGCCTGGTTTCATGCGATCGCACCGAACATTGAAGTCGGCGTCACGACCGAGACCCATTCGAGATCGTCCAAGGATTTCAACGGCATGGATCTGCACTTGATCCAGAAGGAAGATCCGATTCCGACAGATGGTTACGCGTTGAATATCGAATCACTTCGACGCGACAAGTTTGGCACAGACGGCCTGTTTACGGCGGAACAAGTCGCCGAGATCATCCGCGAACTGGAACGCTATCGCGATACCCCCAACGCGGGGTATGTCCTGAACACGGCCTACGCCCAGTCGATCGGCGGGCCGAACGGCACCGGCCCGCATTATGAAATGGGCGGGTACGGAACAGGTCCCGACGATCGTGGAATTCGTTGGTACTTTGAATGGGTTCGCGAACACATCGGTCGCTACGAATATCCCAGACACATCAGAGACTCGGATTGACGGCACACCGGTACAGCGATTTCAAATGGAATGCGAAGTGTATTCGTGGCGTTTGCATAGCCGACCGAATCATGAGTTCGCCCGGCGGTTTCGGCACGCAGGCGCCCGTCAGTGATCGTCGCCACGGTCCTGTGGCACATCACACTGCCAGGTCCCGTCAGGAATCCGATGAGGACTGGCCCACGAGATCCGCCAGTCGGCGAAATCGGATACCCGCCTTCTCTAAATCGTCAGTACTGATCCGGCAGTCGGCCGCGTACACGACTTTTTGTCGGACGCCTGCAGTCGATGCAGACAGCACTGCCAGCGACTCGTAAGTCAGGTCATCGATCTGACAGGCCCCTCCGCGATTCGACTCGTCTCGTCCCAGCAGATAAATCGCCTGCCACTGCTGGACCCCTAACAATGGCACCGTCGCCACTGAGTCAGTCGGCAGGGGCATTCCCGTTTCGACCAGATAGACCAGGCGGGCCAGATCGAGATACGTGGCCCCACTTTCCCTTTCGCCCTGAGGCGTCAGTACGGGCGGCCCCAGTCGGCAATACTGAAAACCAGATCCCAGTCCCGCCTCTCCGGCGTACCCCGCGATGGCGCGCTCCAGTCGCCGGGCCGTGACCCGTCGGCAGATCCCCTCGTCCAGTTCGACGAGCAGAAACCGACGACGGCCTCCATCGCGCTGGTTCAATGAAAGCACGGCGTGTCCGGTCGTCCCACTGCCGGCGAACGCATCGAGTACCAGCGCATCGGGGTCCCCCGCCAACTGCAGTACCAGTTCAATCAGCGAACGAGGCTTGGGGGTCTCGAACACCGCGTCTGCTTCGGGGACCAGCGCTTTGATTTCTTCGCGCGCCATGTGGTTGTCGCCCGCAATTTCGTGCAACCAGATGGTCACTGGCACGGTCCCGTCGGCGAGTGACCCCAGAAAGGTCTTGCGCTGCGGCACGGCGTTCGACTTGGTGCCAAACCAGATCTCGTTGTTGGACTCCAACCGGGCCATCGACTCGTCAGTAAACCGCCGAAACGTTCCCGGCGGGGGTTGCCAGGTCACTCCGTTACGAAAGGTATATGGGGTGCTGCTCGTACCACTCTTGGCATGCAGCGGCGTCGGCTTCCACGGTCCCAACGGATGGTTATCGGGATTGCGATAGGCCTTATCCTGGGCCGCCGTCCGCTCAATTCGCCCCAGTCGGCAGGCGGGTTTATGCCGCGCATAACACAGGATGTGATCGTGATTGTCACTGAAAAACCGGGCGTCGTTGGCGCGGGTGTATTTCTTCTGCCAGATCACATCGGCCAGGAAGTTCGTCTCGCCGAAAACTTCGTCGGCCAGCAACCGCAAGTGTCCGACTTCGTGATCGTCAATGCTGATGAAGAGCACCCCGTCTTCCCGCAGGAATTCACGCAGCAACGCCAGCCGGGGATACATCATGCACAGCCACTTGTCGTGTCTGCACAGATCTTCGGCCTCGGCTCCCACGACTTCGCCCAGCCATTTCCGGATCCGGGGGTCATCGACGTTGTCGTTATAGATCCAGGCCGACTTGCCCGTATTATAGGGGGGATCGATGTAGACACATTTGACGCGGCCCGCGTAGTGCGGCAACAGAGCGCGCAGGGCCGTCAGGTTGTCTCCCTCGACGAGCAGGTTTCCCGCCGCAGGGTCACCCGCCGAGGAACCGGAATCCCACGCCAGCGAATGTGTGGCCAAGTGTCGATGATGATCAACGACGGCCTCTTTTCCCACCCAGTGCAGCGTCGGCATGCAGCCTCCGGCGTCGTGCAGTCGCGAAGTAACCGTCGCGACCGCTGTGCTGATCAATGCCTCACAAACCACCAGGCCAGCCAGGCCAGTGCCGGAAACAACACGAAGATCAGCAGAAAGGTCGTCAAGACCGACCGCTTATCGTCAGGCCAGCGCCCCATGCTTTTCCTTCACCCCCTCTGCCCTCGCTTCGCGGTCCCGGGCACCGACCCCGGTCATACGCCACACCGGACATTTTCCGGGTGGCGCCATTCGGAACCGAGAGGACGGACATCAGCCAATAATTTCCGGATCTGTCTCGGGCACGGCCGGGTTGTTGGGATCGAACCATTCTTCTTTGAACTTGATCCGCTTCTTGTGTTTCATGGCGAGATTGGCGGTAATCGCCATGATCGCGTCGGCCATGGCGTGCTTGCCCGGGCACCGCAAGCCATGCTGGTCAATCGGCGTATCCTGCGGGATGTTGTTACGGATACACCAGGCGAGGTGTTCCATTTCTTC
>JAFEBR010000771.1 GCA_018242565.1 Planctomycetota bacterium
AAGTTTGAAAACTTGAACGAGATCCTTTTCCAGTTGATCGGACAGTTCAGGGATGCCTCCCCGCGGCTTGGTCTGGATCGGTTCTTCCAGGAGATTGGCAATCATTTCTTTTCCTTCGGCCATCTGTAGACAGACTTTCATGAACCACGATCCGTTCGCGGAGCGCGGTGAGCGTTTTCACGGTGAATTGTAGTAGCTTGAGATTATATGCACGTTGCGGCGAGAAATTGCCGCTCACAGAGGTGTTTCTCTGAGTTGGGAACCGGACCTTCGTTCCCGATGTGCACAGACATAGACTCTGATATTTTACTCGGCAGCTTTCGTCCGTCAATGATATTCGTAGGGAATTGGTCGAATATTCGGTCTTTCACGGGATTTTCACGACCCTGCCGGGGCGTGGAGTCAGGAAATCCTCTACTGCTATAAACTCTGCGCGTGTTTCCTTAAGATATTCTGCTGTAATGATTTGAATGAGTTTTGGACCCTGTTTCGAAAATTGAGCGCAGCATGCCTTCGCAATCGTTTGCCGATCTGACAGGGCGGCGTGCCGTAGTGACCGGCGCATCGAGTGGCATTGGCCGTGCGATCGCTCTGGAGCTGGCACGAGGCGGGGCCGACGTGCTGATTCACTGCCGTTCGTCAATCACGCTGGCCGAGCAAGTCTGTGACGAATGCCGTGCCGCCGGGCGTCAGGCCGACGTGATGGCCTGCGATTTCGCAGAGAGTTCGCAACTTTCGACCTTCGTTGAACACGTCTGGTCCCACTGGGGTGAGCCAGATATCTGGATCAACAATGCCGGCGTCGCTCTGTTAACGGGACCCGCAGCCCAACTCGACTTTGCCAGCAAACTGCAGCGACTGTTTGATGTTGATGTTCGCAGCACGTTGATCTTGGGGCGTGAAGCCGGGCAGCGCATGCACCAGGCCCGAGGGGGCGTGATGCTCAATGTCGGTTGGGATCAGGCGGATCGCGGTATGGAGGGGGCCAGCGGAGAACTGTTTGCCGCGTCGAAAAATGCGATCATGGGTTTCACCCGATCGCTGTCGGTCAGTCTGGCGCCCGCCGTCCGCGTGAATTGTATTGCACCGGGGTGGATTCGCACGGCGTGGGGTGAGGGGGCGTCGGCTGTCTGGCAGGAACGCGTCCTTCGCGAGACGCCACTGCAGCGCTGGGGGACGCCAGAAGACATCGCCTGGCTGGCTCGATTTCTTGGCAGCGATCAGGCGGCCTATATTACCGGTCAGGTGATTAACGCCAACGGGGGAGCGGTTCGTTAACGGCGCGACATCAACGGTCGGCCGGTGGGCCGCCTCTGAAGTGTTGCTGATTTACTCGGCGGGGTCGCTGAAATTTCCATGACCAGACAACGCATTCTGTTTGTGACCGGACGACTGGCCGAGCGTCCGTTGCGACGTTTGCTCGAACGTCTGTCTGAACAGGTGGGATTCGACGCCGAAGTCGCCGTGATGGGAATCAGCGTGGCGGCTCTGATGCAGGTCGAATTCCTGCAGCGAAAACTCACAGTCCCTGCGCACATCGATCGTGTTGTTGTGCCGGGCTGGTGCCAGGGCTCACTGACGGTCTTGCAGGAACAGTTTGGCAAGCCGTTTGAGCACGGCCCGAAAGATCTGCATGAACTGCCAGAGTACTTTGGTCAGAAACGGCGGCTGGCCGCAGACCTCTCGAAATACGACATCGAGATCCTGGCCGAAATCAATCACGCGCCGCGGTTGGACGACGCAGAAATCGTCGACCAGGCGCTGGCCTTGCGACACGCTGGGGCCGATGTCATCGATCTGGGATGTATTCCCGGCGGGACCTGGAACCGAGTCGGTGTCGTGACGCGCCAGTTGAAAGAGGCCGGCTTGCGGGTGTCCATCGACAGTTTCAACCAGGCTGAAGTCGAAGAGGCGGTCGCCGCAGGGGCCGAACTGGTCCTCAGTGTGAATGCGACCAACCGGAATTGGGCCGCCCGTCTCCCGGCGGAGTTAGTGGCAATCCCCGACGATCCCCGCGATCTGACGGGCTTAAAAGAAACCGTGGCGGTTTTGCAGGATGCCGGTGCGCGGTTTCGGATCGACCCCATTCTGGAACCCATCGGTTTTGGTTTTGCGGCGTCATTGGGTCGCTATCTCCAGGCCCGCGAGTTATGGCCCGAAGCGAACATGCTGATGGGCGTCGGAAACCTGACCGAACTGACCGAGGTCGACAGCGCAGGGGTCAACGTGGTTCTCGCCGGGTTCTGCCAGGAAACGGGCATCCGCAGTATTCTGACAACCCAGGTGATTCCGTGGTGCCAGACGGCCGTTCGTGAATTTGACCTGGCGCGTCGCCTGGTTCATCACGCGGTTCAGAACCAGGTCTTGCCCAAACATGTCGCAGCGCAGTTGGTCATGTTGCGCGACCTCAAGCGTTCAGAGCGAACTCTAGCGGAACTGGAAGAACTGGCGACCGGCATTCAAGACCCCAACTTTCGAATCTTCGCCGAACAGGGGGAATTGCATGTCATGAATCGAGATGGTCACCGTCGTGGGACTGACCCATTTGCGCTGCTCCCCACACTGGGACCTCTCGACCCGTCCCACGCCTTTTATCTGGGGTATGAATTGGCGAAGGCGGTGACCGCTTTGACTCTGGGAAAAAACTACCGGCAGGATGAAGCCCTGGACTGGGGCTTTCTGACCCGACCAGAAATCAGCGCCCGGCACCGGTCTGAGGCGGGACCGCGCAAAAAAGTTCCCGACGACCGTGTCATGCCACCAGAGGCGGACGCAGATGCCGCCGCAGAGCAGTCCGAGAGCGACGCCAGCGACTAAGCCGAGAATTCGTTGAGCGTGTTCGTGCCGCTTCGCAAGCGGTCTGGGGCCTCTGGAAACAGACCGAGCCAGCCGGGTCACGTTGGCCGCGGCTGGCTCGAATTCTGGGACTCGAACGAAAACCGAATGGAATCAGGCGTCGTAATCGACGCGGACGACACCGTTCTTCGAACGAATTTCCACACGGTACTTGCCGAAATCGTACTTGACGTATTCCCCGTTACGGCGGCAGGTGACCTTGGGAGGGCACGTGCTGCACGGCGGAACGCAGATCTCGACGGCCACGCACGGAGGCGTCGCACAACGATCTGTGCATTTCGCACACGGATCTTTCACCAGGACGACCATCGGGACAGCGCAAGGGGCGATTTTGCACTTATCTTTGTACTTCACGCATTGGGCCAGAGGGATTCCCGCACTTTCGACCGGGATCGGCGCCTGACCAGGAACTGGCCTGGCGCTGAACGACGGAACGGGTTGTGACGAGACCGCATCGGGTACCGGTTGCAGCGGAGCTTGAGCCGTCAGAGACGGACCTTCAATGGCAAACGCCGCAGACGCTGTCAGGACGCCCATGACAGCCAACGCAAAACAAACGAGTTTCTTCATCTAAGTTGCTCCTTTCAATTGCAGACAAAACTCCGTTCGAACTTTACTCCATGTGGCGGGTTGAGCGGACCGCCGGCCGAATTTTAGATCAGTCTGTGATAAAAAGTACAGCGACTTTACGGATCAGGCGGTTTGGGGAGACTGGAATTCGCTCCCATGGCATCCGGGAAACGGGCTCTGACTGTTGATTCAGCCAGGGGCGTATTTCAGCCGCGGTTCGACCACTGACCAGAGATCCTGGAGAACTCGATGACAACCCCCGGCGGTTTCCCTCTTGTTGTCGCGACCCAGAAGTTGTCAGAATACGGATGACTCGGCACCCCGTTCGGAGTTCCGCCGTCTGATTCTTCTAACCACGGTCTTTCCTATCGCTTCACCAGGAAACTTCGCCCATGTATACCGACAAATTCATTGTTTCACGTCGTCGATTTCTGGCAGGCAGCACGGCATTGGGAGCGTGGGCCTTCATGGCTCCCGGGGCATTCGCCGAGGAATTGGTGAAAACCCCCGCGCAGACCGAAGGGCCGTTCTATCCCGACAAATTGCCGCTGGATACCGACAACGACCTGTTGATTCTGAACGATAAGATCTCCCCGGCGGTGGGTACCGTTTCGCACGTCTCTGGAAAGATCCTGGATTCCCGGGGCGAGCCGATTCGGAATGCCATCGTAGAAATCTGGCAGTGCGATGCGAACGGCGCCTACCTGCATTCAAAGAGCGGCAATGGCGAAAAGCGCGATGGCAATTTCCAGGGGTTTGGCCGATTCCTGACAGGTTCCACGGGCGAATACTACTTCCGGACGATCAAGCCCGTCCCCTATCCCGGACGCAGCCCGCACATTCACTTCCAGGTCAAAGTGAAAGGGCAGGAAAAGTTCACCACTCAGTGCTACGTCAAAGGCGACCCGGGTAACGAAAAGGATGGCATCTACAATTCGATCCGCGATCCGAAAGCCCGCGAATCGGTCACCGTCGATTTTGCTCCGGTCAAGAGGTCGAAAATCGGTGAACTGGCAGGCACCTTCAACATTGTGCTGGGCTTCACCCCCGAAGCCTGACCGACCGACCCATGCGGATTCTGGTTGTTGAAGATGAGTCCAAGGCGGCTCAGTATCTTGCCAAGGGGTTGCGGGAAAACGGGTTCGTCGTCGAGACGACCGGGCGCGGCGATGAGGCGTGGCACCTGATCCAGCACGACCGTTCGATCTGGTCGTGCTGGATTTCATGCTCCCCGGATGGGATGGCTGCAAGGTTTTCAACGAACACCGACGATTACCTGGTCAAGCCCTTCGCGTTCTCGGAGTTGCTGGCGCGAATTGGATCGGTATTGCGCCGCGGACCAGCGCGGCTGCCCGAGACCCTGCAGGTGGGAGATCTGCATATTGAAATGGCTCGGAATCGGCTGAACCGGGGCGGGACACGAATTGCCCTGACTCCCAGGGAATCTTGATTACTGTTTTTACTGATGCGCCGTACGGGCGTGGTTTTGTCCCGGACCGTGATTGCCGAGCAGGTCTGGGACTTGAACTTCGACCGCGAAACCAACGTCGTCGATGTGCAGATCCGAAGGTTGCGTGCCAAAGTGGATGATCCGTTTGAGCGGAAGTAGATCCATACCGTTCGGGGACGAGGCTATGTCGTTGAAGAGCGCGGCTGAGCCCCGGAACGGCCGCCCGTGGTCTCTGGCGTTTCGACTGACCGCCTATTACGCCTTTTCGGCGTTCGGCATCGTGGCGCTGGCCACGGCCGCGTTTTGTTGGCCCATGATTCGCAATATTGATCAAGAAGCGGATCAGACGCTGAGGGATAAGATCCGCTTGTTACAGGCGATTCTGCAGGTGAATGCAGCCGATGAGGCGGCGATTCACCAGGAGGTCAACGAATCGTGGCAGGCGGGACAACACACGGTCGTGTTCATTCGGGTGGCGTCTCCGGAAGGACTGATCCGCGCCGAGTCTCCCAGCATGACGAGCATTCTGCCGATTCGCGACTTTCCTCCGGCAGCGCTCGAATGGGGCCGCGGTTCTGATTTCGAGGTGCCTGGAAAACAGGCCTTTCGCGTGATGTCGGCTGCGATTCAGGGTGGGGGATTTGTGCATGTCGCCCTGGATCGGACTGCAGAACAGGAGCAGGAGTTGCTGGCGCGCTTTGAGGAAGGCCTGTGGTATGCCCTGGCTGGTTCGTTAATCGCCTGAACCCTGGTGGGGTACGTAATCGCCTGGAGGGGGCTGCGCCCGCTGCGTCAAATTTCCGCAACAGTTCGTGAGATCCGCCCGGGAAACCTCGCGCAGCGAGTTCGCAGCGAAGGGTTGCCCGAGGAATTGCAGGTGCTGGTCAGCGCCTTTAATGACATGCTGCTCCGGTTGGAATCGGCTTTCTCGCGTCTGACCCAATTCTCGGCAGATTTGGCCCATGAACTGCGCACGCCCCTCAACAATTTACGGACTGGGCTGGAAGTTGGGCTTGGTAAACCGCGAACAGGCGATGAATATGTCGAGGCACTCGGGGCGAGTCTCGAAGATTGCCTGCGATTGGAGCGCCTGTTCGACAATTTGTTGTTTTTAGCCCGTACAGAAGATCCACATCGGCAAATCGAGCGGGAGTGCATCGAACTTGATGCGGAGGCCCGGCATATCTGTGAGTTTTTCGAGGTCATGGCGGCAGAATCGGGGGTTCTGATTCAGAATGATGCAGAGCAGCCCGTGTGGGTGTCGCTGAGTCGTTCGCTCCTGCAGCGAGCGGTAGGCAGTTTGATGACAGATGCGTTGAGGCGCACGGCGGCGGGCGGCCGGATAACGGTGCGAGTGAAACATGATCAGGGGCAGGCCGTCCTGGAAGTCGTGGA
>JAFEBR010000772.1 GCA_018242565.1 Planctomycetota bacterium
GACTTGGTCGTGAAATACGGGTCGAAGATCTTCCGCAGTGATTCCGCGGGGATTCCTGAGCCGGTGTCGCGGACCAGAATTTCTCCCATGGCGGATTCGGTGCTGCGGCGGGCTGGAATCGTGAGTTGTCCGCCGTTTGTCATGGCCTGACGGGCATTCACGATGAGGTTGAGCAGCACCTGTTGAACCTGCCCCACGTTGATGTCGGCGACGACGGGCAGTTCTTCGAAGCTGGTCTGCAGACGCACGCGATGCATCTGCAGATCTTTGGCAACGAGGACCAGGACATCCTCAACCAGCGCCGAGAGATTGGTCTCTTCGCGCCGGTCATTGCCCCGCCGCGCATACGACAGGACGCCGGTGGTGATCTTGCTGGCGCGCTGACCGGCGGCGAGGATTTTGTCAAACGCTTTGTCGCGGGTCGCGGCGTCTTTGTGGCGCAAGCCAAGTTTGGCGTAGTTGATGACCGTCGTCAGGATGTTGTTGAACTCGTGCGTCATCGACGAAGCGAGTGTGCCGACGGTGCTGAGCTTCTGAGCCTGCGCCAACTGCTGTTGCAGGTCGTCAATTTTCCGTTGCAGTTCGACGGGATCCTGAGGCGCGGTCATGAAGTGTCGTTCCTGAATTTCCAGAGGCTTCGTGCTCGTAAGCGGTGTCACTGTCTTCGGTATCGGTTATTCCGGAGAAGGACATCAAGAACTTCTGCCTCCGGCAGGCAGGCTCTCTCGAAACCTGGTTCGCGACGGGAACTGGGATGGGCTGATAAGCTGGGTTGAGATTGCCGGCCATGATGTGCGGACTTCAAGTGCTCGTGCCGAACGACCGGAGGCCTCGTCTGAAGCTTGACTAGGATGCCGCGACCGACATCGGGCCCAGCGTCATCTGTACCTGTTGTTCGACCATCGAGCGGTATTTGCCCCCTTCGGACATCAGTTCGGCGTGGGTTCCGGTCTGGGTGATGCGACCCCCTTCGATGACGACGATCTGATCGGCACTGGCTATCGTGCTGAGGCGGTGGGCAATGACGAAACAGGTCCGGCCTGTCATGAGGCGAGCGAGGCTCTGTTGAATTAACCGTTCGCTGTCGGTATCGAGATTGCTCGTGGCTTCATCAAGGATCAGAATTTTGGGGTCGGCAAGAATGGCACGGGCGATCGCGACGCGCTGCCGTTGACCTCCACTGAGGCGGACGCCCCGCTCTCCAATGATTGTCTCCATGCCGTTGGTCATACGGTCGATGAATTCGACGGCGTTCGCTGCTTCGGCCGCAGCCCGAATTTCCGCCGCGGTGGCCTCGCGGCGAGCGTAGCTGATGTTCTCGGCGATCGTACCGTCAAACAGAAACACATCCTGTTCCACGACCCCCAACAACGAGCGGAATGAACCCAGGTCGTAATCGCGCAAGTCGCGCTGATCGAGCGTGATGCGTCCCACGGTAGGGTCGTAAAACCGTGCTGCCAGATTGCTGAAGGTTGTCTTTCCGGCACCGCTGGGGCCAACGAGGGCTACGGTCTGGCCTGCTGAGACGGCCAGGTTCACGTCCGCCAGCGCGGGCACATCGGTTCCCGGATAGGTGAACGTAACGTTTTCGAAGGTCAAGTCGCCTCGCACCTGGCTGCGGTCGATGCGGATCGCCCGGTCCCCGGGGGGCATTTCGCGAGGCGATTCGAGCAGGTCCAGAATCCGATCGAGCCCGCTCAGGCTGTTCTGAAACTGGGCCGCGCTCGAAGCCAGCGTGGCCAGTGGTTCCAGGAGCATGACCAGGTACACGAGGAACATCGTCAGATCACCCACAGTCATCTGTCCACCCAGGACGCGCCAGCCTCCGTAAAACAGCAACCCCGCACTCGCCAGCGGAATCAGTGCTTCCCAGGCCGATTCGACAATCCGCATCCACCACCACGCGTACAGTTCCTGGCGGGCCATCAGATTGTTGTCGGTGGTAAACCGGCTGGTTTCGCGCTTTTCCCGGCTGAAGGCGCGGACGATCCGCATCCCCGCAAAAGTTTCGGTGGCCCGCGCGTCGATCAGTTCCCGTTGTTTGCGGATCGCGCGAAATTGCGGACGGATGCTGTTGATCCAGGCACGATGCGTGAGGAAGACTGTGGGGAGCAGAATCAATGCGCCGACGAGAAAGGTCCAGTCCACCCAGGCCAGGATCACCAGGCTGCCAATCAACTGGATCACCGCCCGCCAGGGATTGAACAGCATGCCAAACACGAGTTCGCCAACGCTGCCTCCGTCTTCGCGCAAAATCGACGCGACACCGCCCGATCTCAGTTCCTGAACCCGGTGCAGGGGCAGGCGGATGGCATGTTCAAACACGTGCCGGCGTAAGTTGAGCTGAATCTGCTTGGAAATCTTCGTGGCGTACCAGCGGCCCCAGATATGAATACCGATTTTCAAAAACGATACGCCGACCACGAACAGCACAACCGTCAGCAACAGGCGCAGCGGGTTGGCCAGTTCAGGAATGTGACGCAGCAGCGGTTCAGGCAGCGTCTTGCCCACCAGTCCGTAATCCACGACGAACTTGGTCCCCGCGGGGGGAATCAGCCCGATCAGCGTCGCCGCGGTGAGAGACGCCAGAATCGCCGCGAGGGGGCCCCGATACGGTTTCAGCAGTTGCAGAAACTGGCGAATCAGTTCCCATGCCGAACGCACGCGATCTTGCGGTCGACGGGCATCTGCGGTGGAATGAAAGCTGCCACGAGGCAGTCGCTTCTGCCGGACAAGTTGCCGGTAGTGCTCGAAGATGCGGCGACTGCTGCCGATGGGGGTCTCGGGACCGACCGGTTTGGGCTCGTCGTCTCGGTGCGGTTGCCCTGCGTGCCCGGCCGCGTGCCGGTGACTGGAGTGGTGTGCCATACCAAATTCTAGTGGGCCTGTCCGCTACGGTCACCCCCCCGCTTGCGAATGCTGGGTTTCGAGCCGTCTCGGCAACACGACTGCTGTGTCGGATTTGCGGCAGTTCTGCCCTAAAACAGGCCGGGACAGGCGGATTCGGCGTGTGGAAACAATCTCGCAATACCGACAAGTCGCTCGCCGTCGGAACTGGTCCACGGCTGAGCCGGGGGGGCTTACGGCGTCCAGAGCAGCGGCGCCTTCCTGGTCTCGGCCGATTGCCGCGAGACCCGGCGGGCTTTCATTCGCACATATGGGGGCACGAACTGGCCCCGATGTCCGAATTCCCCGGGCCGGGCCGATTCATCCGCCCGGCACGGTTCACGCAAGTCCTCGAGCAGCAGACCGGCCCGACACATGCCACCCACCAGATCTTCCCAGCGATGCAGAAATTCAACTGCTCCGGGCTCACGGTAGCTTGTGTCGCCCACCGGTGGCAGCGGGCCATGGTGATAGTATTTAACGCCAATCACGTAGCGGTTGGCGGCATCGCGCTCGACGATCTGCAGGCAAGTGGGCTGCTTGTGCTGGCTGATGTACAGGCCCCCATCTCGCAGCACCCGGGCGATTTCGTGGTAGACGGCGTTGATGTCGGGGACGTAGCAAGTGCTCACCGGCTGGTGGACGATATCGAAACTTTCATCTGCCAGCATTCTCAGGTCATGCATCGACCCTTCGTAGACTCGCACGGAAAGTCCCCGACGTTCGGCTTCGGCGACATCCTGCCGCAGCATCTCGGTGCTGATGTCGACCACCGTGACGCGGGCCCCGGCCTGAGCGTACAGAATCGACTGCCACCCACCACCCGCCGCCAGGCACAGAACGTCCAGTCCGTGAACACTCGCGGGTAACCAGCCTCGACCATCCAGTGTTGCCAGAGGCTGTTGGCACTCTTCGTCGGTGGCGACACGGGCGAAACGGCTCCCGCCGGCGGCCATGCGGTTCCAGGCAGTGCGATTGGTATCGAAAATCGTCACGACGGGCGGCTTCCCAGCAGGGCAGCGGCGAAGTTCACGACATCGTCTTTGCGGCGGGCCAGTTCCTGCAGCAGATCGAGTCGGCCTGATTTGACACACAGTTCCGGCAACGAAATTCCGAATTCGTCCGCCGAGTCGGCCAGGTACTGGCAGGCCAATTCGAGGGCCTCGTTGTGCCGGCCAATTCGCTGCAATAGATCAACCAGAACGAACGCCGCCAGTTGATTGTCGGAATCGGTCGCATCGGGGCCGATCTTGGTGCGAAAATACTCGAGCGAGGCATCGCGCTCGATATTCAACAGGACTTTGAAAAAGCGGATGTGAGCCGGGTAGAAATCGTCGAATGGCGGGTTGCCCGCGTACTGGTACTGCTGCGCGAGACGCGTGCCGTATTGGGCCAGTTGCAGCACCAGGTCCAGCTCCGGGCAACTGTCATCGAGGAAGCGACCGAAGCGGACGATCGAGTTCAGGTGCGAGACGTCAATGTGATAGCTGTCGTCGGCGAAGAGCCATTCCCGGCCACCGATCAGTTCACGCAGCGGTTGTCCGGGGGGAGTCATAGGCTGACGACGCTGCACATCGTGCTGCACGTTGTCGCGCAAATCGTTGTACAGGCGGCGGACCAGGATCTGGGCACACTGTTTCCGGACTTCCGGGGTCAATTGTGGTGCGATCTGATCAAACGCCGAGATCGAACTGCACGTCCCATGCGAGGCCAGGTAGAACTTCATGCCCTTGGCCGGGGCGACGCCCTGCCCGAGGGCGATTTCGACCACGTCGTCAGCCACCGGACCGGCGTCGGGAAGTGCTTCAATCGCGGCGGCCACAGCCTGCGGTTCATTGATGGCCCGGAAGTAGTGCCAGGCCTGGGCGATGTTCCCTTCGGCAAGCAACTGTTCCCCGACGTGCCGGGCGGTGTCGATGTAAGTCTTCTCAAACTCATCGCGGCGGTCATCGGGGACATCTTTCAGCGATGTCGGGCGCACCAGTCCCAGGCCGAGATCCAGGCGTTTACGCATCAGCAGAATATCGAAGAGCTGATGAAATCGCTTCTCTTCGCGCAATACCTGCAGCAAGTGGTCGAGCGCGGGGGCTGCCCCTTTTTCACGGAAGACTGTCTGCAGTTCGTCGAAGGTTTTGTCGCTCATGGCTGTCGTGGGATCTTAAGAGGAGTTCGTGATTCAGTGGGGGCGGCGGAAGTATCCGGCGGAAACGTTCAGGCGTTTGGGAAGAGTGCTGTCTAGAGCCCTTCAGGAATCGTGGTCCGATTCGTGGCAGCCACAGCCTCCGGTGCCACAGCCTCCGGCGGCCGGGAGTGGAATTGGACCGTTCGCATCAATGGGCTGGACCTCGATAACGGCCAGTCCCGCGGCGGCGGCCTGCAAGGCCAGTTTCGTGGTTTCCGGTCCTCGACCCCCCAGCACGTACAGCACCAGTTTCTGTCGATCGAGGGTCCATTCCAGGTCGACCAGTTCCAGTTCAATTTTCCAGTCGCTGATGCGTGCCTGCCATTCGCCGAATGACTGTTGAGCTTCGCGGCTCAGTTCGATGTGGCGGATTTCGTCGGCGGGGGTGGCGCGACGCAGAACTGTCGGTGCCGTGGCTTCGTCAGCGTCGTCTGCGGAATTGCCCCCGGCAGACGTTTCCCAAGTCGGCTGGGAACGCAGCGCTTCAAGGACCGTTCCGATCTCGACACCGCGGTGCGTCAAAACGACGACGCGATCGTTTCGCACCGGCACGGCGGACAGTTCATGAGTAAAACGGGAAACTTCGGGGACAGCCCCGTAGCGGACCAACAGCTTGGGTTTCATGGCTGTTAGTATGCATGACTCGCCGAGAGATGAAAAGTCCGCAGCGCAGGGAATCTCGGGGCCAGTGGGGCTCCGTGCGCGGGTTGAAGGAAGGCAAATGTGGCGTGGGCTGTTCAGTCGGCGGTCTGGGGCCCGGTCTCGTGGTCAGGCGGGTTTGTCGGCGTCGGTTGCCATCAGCGTCACCAACTGGCCATTGGGTTTGAACCAGCCGAACAACGATTCGTGCCAGGTGTGAATTCCCAGCATGGCTCGGGGTTCAGGGGTTGAAATCAAACCGCGGTAGAACACTAACTGCTCGGAACCGATCCGCAGGCGATGACCTGCGGCCCCCGTGGGGCTCACGACCCGGGCGGGTTCTGTGACCGTCAGACTGCACCAGTCGGCGGCGGGGCGGCGGCGGCTGGGGTTCCAGTCGATAACGGTCGGCAGGTAGAGACCTGGGCCGGCCACCGTGTACGACAGATTCAGTTTGTCGCCTTGTTCGACGCAGTCGCCCTGGGTACTGTGCACTCGCTCCTGAGGCAGCCACAGCGGGAACAATCGAGCCGGGCCCAACCGCCATTCACGTGTGGGAACGTCGGCCTTGCGTTTCAAGTTGGCCGGCAGGGGCAGGCTGACCCGGTGCTGAATTCGACTGGCACTGCCTTCGGAAATGACGGCATCGGCAATCAGGACGAAATGACTGTCTCCCGACAAAAAGAACTGGCGGTCAATTCGCAGTTTGTCGGTGATCTGCAATTGCAGTTCCAGGTACTGGCCGTCTTCATCGCCAAACGGGCAGACCGCTTTCCAGTCGCCTCGGGCCGTGACCGCTTTGCCATCCACCATGAGTTCCGTGGCCAGCGGACCGTGCAGCAGGGTTTGCCCGCCGGCGGTCAGCTGGATCTGGACTTCAGGCTGGCTGTAGTCGATTTCCAGGACATCGGTGGCTGCGGCGCCGTGCCCCGTCATCGTGGCCCGTCGTTCGGCGGCGCGATGGAACGACAGCGACTTGCGAGGTCGTTTGCCGGCACCCGTTTTGGGCTTGGATGGTTTGCCCGCGGCTCTCTTGACGGTGCCCGGAGTGGTCTCCAGGTGCCGAGGCGCGGCGGGAGTCGATTTCGACGGATGCAGGTGTTTTTCGGTCTGTGAATGATTCATGCGAGAGGCCTGTCAGATTCGGGCCGTCAGCGTAGCACACAGTCAGTGAATTGCAATCGTTGCGATGGCTGAGACCGCCCGGGAACTCGTGTCTGTGGCAAGATTCTCGACTCTCTGGAGGTCTTCCGGGGGCATTTTGATCTCAACCGAACCAGGCGAGCAGGACCGGCTGGCGTTTCGTGCATGCCCCTTTATCTCGAAACGCCTCGGGTGCTCAGGCGACCTGCACACCCCCCGACAATGTCGCGGCGATTCGACTGCGCGGATCAAACAACAGCGCGTAAGGATCGGTGGAATCGGATGTCGGTAAGTCGACAACGGCCAGATCGGCCGACTTACCCAGAGCCAGGGTGCCGGTGTCGGTTTCGATGCCCAAGGCGAACGCGCCGCCAAATGTCCCGAGCTTTA
>JAFEBR010000773.1 GCA_018242565.1 Planctomycetota bacterium
ACCCCCTCTCCCCCGGCCCCTCTCCCCCGGTGGGGCGAGGGGAGAATTGTCTGGGTGGCGGTGAAACAAGGGGAAATGGAATAGGGCGTTGGATCGACGGAGCGATCCACGACTTTTGTGTACCCCGACAAGGGGTCCTGAGCCATGAGCCGGTGGTTGAGTCCGCCCCAGCGGGCGACACCACCGGAAAGCCGTGGGTGGCATTGAAATGCTGGTGACGCGTCGGTGCCGTGCGACCCCCTCTCCCCCGGCCCCTCTCCCCCGGTGGGGCGAGGGGAGAGATTGTCTGGGTGGCTGTGAAACAAGGGGAAATGGAATAGGGCGTTGGCTCGACGGAGCGATCCACGACTTTTGTGTACCCCGACAGGGGGCCGGAGCCAATAGCCGGTGGTTGAGTCCGCCTCAGTGGACGACACCACCGGAAAGCCGTGGGTGGCATTGAAGTGCTGGTGACGCGTCGGTGCCGTGCACCCCCTCTCCCCCGGCCCCTCTCCCCCGGTGGGGCGAGGGGAGAGATTGGTGGGTGGCGGTGAAACAAGGGGAAATGGAATAGGGCGTTGGGTCGGCGGAGCGTTCCACGACTTAGGGTGCCCCCGCGGACGACACCACCGGCAGGCCAGGCACCCGTTACGACAACCCGTTGATTTCCCAGCCTTTGCGGTAGGTTCGGCGGATCAGGCGGGTTGCGTCGGCGGAGTTCTTAAACTTGAGCAACTCGGCGTCCCATTCCAACTTCTGATCGGGGAAGTGGGTGGCCACTCCGCCCAGCAGCACGCTTTCGGTGAGCGGGCCCGAATAGCTGAACGGCGTCGACGTCGTACCGTTCCCCCGCACGGCTTCCACGAACTGGTGCCAGTGGTTCTGATCCTCGAACGGCTTCCGCTGATAACCTTCGAACGTCTTTTCGGGCAGCAGCACCGGTGCCGCGACGTGCGGAATCAGCAGGGCCCCTTTCTCGCCGATGATCAGCGAGCCCTGGTCGGGCAGGGGGTTTTTGCCCAGGTACTGCGTCACCACCTCTTGCGGCGGCCGCGCGTCGCCGTCGTACCACGTGACCGGCACGATCGGCCCGATCGTGTAGGGGGTCTGCGGAAACGTGAAATGCACGACCGCGTTGTTGGCCCAGTTGAAGGCGTTGGGCTTGGGGCCGGTCGAGCGAATCGTCAGCGGAGCGGTCAGGCCGACCGCAGCGTACACCGGATCAAAAATGTGACAGCCCATGTCGCCAAACGTCCCGGTGCCGAAATCGAGCCGTTTGCGCCAGTTGCCGGGGTGATAATAATCGCCACCGATGAAGGGGCGCTCGCTGGCGATTCCCAGCCAGAGGTCCCAGTTGAGCGACTCGGGCACCTTGTCGGTGCGGTCGGGTCGGGTCCCTTCGTCGCCCCATTTCTTGCTGCTCCACGAGTGGACCGACTGCACCTTTCCGATCGCGCCGCTGTGCACCAGGTCGACGGCTGAACGATACGCCGAGTGCGAGTGAATCTGGATGCCCATCTGCGTCACCAGCTTTTTCGCGGTGGCGTACTGGGCCAGTTGTCGCGATTCGTAGACGTCGTGGGTCAGGGGCTTCTGGCCGTAGACGTGCAGGCCGAGTTGCATGGCCGACATGGCCATTGCCGCGTGCATGTGGTCGGGGGTCGAAACGTTGACCGAGTCGAGGTTCTTCTGCTCTTTGTCGAGCATGACCCGCCAGTCCTGGTAGACGCGGGTTTCGGGGAAGCGCTTTTTGAGGTCTTCGGCCCGGGCCAGATCGACCTCGGCGACACAGACGAGTTTGACCTTGGGATGGCTGGCGATCGACGACAGGTCGGCTCCCGCCATGCCCGAGGCGCCGAAACTGGCGTGGCGGACCACTTCGCTGGGGGCGGCGACCGTCAGGTTGGGAAGCCAGGCCGGGGCCGTCAGAGCGACCGCCGTCGATTTCAGAAATGACCGTCGAGTTGTCCGCAGCGCGTGAGTCATCTGTCCACCTTGTTTCCCAGGACCAACGGAAGTTTTGGAACGCACCCCTCACACTAAGTCGACAACCCGACGACTGCAAGGTCGGCACTCCAAAGTCGTGGATCGCTCCGTCGATCGCACGCCCGTTCCCACTCGGCGACCACAACCCGCAACCCGCCTGACCGCCAAGACCCACCGCGCACGTCCCGTGGCAGGGAAGCAGGCTCTTACCGAAACGATTTTGAACCACGAAATACACGAAAGGCTGCCGTCTGGGATCGCTGGTCGTGTCCGGGGCCTGGCTGCCGATTCCGGAATCCTTCATTTCTCCCACGTTTTGCCAAAGATTTCAAAAAAAACAAAAAAGTCGTGGATCACTCCGCCGATCCCACGCCGTTGCCATTCGGCGACCACAACCCGTAATCCGCCCAACCGCCAAGACCCACCGCGCACGTCCCGTGGCAGGGAAGCAGGCTCTTACCGAAACGGTTTTGAACCACGAAATACACGAACCACACGAAAGGCTGCCGTCTGGGAATATTGGTCGCGTTCGGGGCCTGTTCCGGGGCCTGGCTGCCGGTTCGAGAACCGTTCATTTTCCCCACGTTTTGCCAAAGATTTCAAAAAAAACAAAAAAGTCGTGGATCGCTCCGTCGATCCAACGCCCGTTCCCACGCCCGTTCCCACACCCGTCAAATTGCCGTGCGGAATGACGACCGAGCCTCGAACCGATCCGCACACGGCTGGCCGGCAACGGGCCTGGCACAGTCTTGCGAACCGAACCTGCGTTCGGGTAAATTGTTATGGTCAGCCGACCGCTGACTGTCGGGCGTTTCTATGGCGTCAGCGCTCAATATTCGCCGTGGGGGCACACCCGACACACGTGGAGGGGTGGCAGAGTGGTCGATTGCACCGGTCTTGAAAACCGGCAGCCATGCAAGTGGCTCGGGAGTTCGAATCTCCCCTCCTCCGTTGCGGCCACGCCGCACAGAGCCGTCGAAACGGGAAAGCTGAAAGGTGACGGGATCGCCAACGTGCGATCGTTTCGGACCAGCCGCCTCAAATACCGTATGGTTCACTCGAACCTATGATCAGTATGATGATTGTTTGAGAATGAACCCCCCTACTGATGGAGACGATCTCGCACGATCCGGGCATCTGGTCGATCCACGACCCGAAGTTTTCCGCGGAGCTTGAGTCACGCATCAGTGATGGCTCGGCGGGACTTTCCTGGGAAGCAGTCCGGTCACAGCTTCGGGCGGATTTGGAGCGGTGATTGAGTTTCATCGTCGCGCACTGGACGAGCTGCGCGAGGCTCAGGCATGGTACCGTGCGAGGTCCCAGAACGCCGCGGAACGGTTTTTTCACCAGGCGTCCCGCGGCGAAACCGTTTGAACTCGCCGATACCCAGCCACCCACTCTCCTGCCGGCCCTGTGCCGGTCGAGGCGATGATTGGCCGCTACCCGGACGGTTTTGCCGCGGAGACCGGCGACCGCTCGGGAAACACCGGCAGCCGTGCCGGTGGTTCGGGAGTTCGCCTCTCCCTTCACCATTCCCCCTCGGCAGCGCGCGCACCCTGTCGCGCGCCGCCGGGCGGTCTGACCTGTTCCGAATTGCCAAAGATCCGATTTGCCAGCGGTACCAGACCGGGCCTGGCCCGCACTTGCCCGACGCCTGCTGCGCTCATCCGCCTGGCTTTCAGCGGAACTCGCGTGCCGCACTCGGCTTGCTGTCGCTCCTGCTCTCAATCTCCCCCGCCCAGCCGTGCCGATGCCGGCCGACCGGGGGGCGTGCGGACGGCCAGCGGGCCCGGGTCAGGACATCGTGGTCCGTCGGCTCGCGCGCCCGAGATCGACTCGGCTCGCAGCGGTTTCGCCGAGAGGCGCAGTACCCCCTGATTTCTGCCTCACCAGCGTACGCGGCGTGCCCCGGCGCCTGTACGGGCGGCGGGCAACCCGAGACCCGTGGCCCTGGTTCCGCCGGCGGGCGATCACGCTGGAGAGCGGTCGC
>JAFEBR010000774.1 GCA_018242565.1 Planctomycetota bacterium
AGTTTGTGGGGGAGCGGTTGCCGCTCCCCCAACGCTGGAAAACCCGCTACGGAGAATTGTCGATCGAGCTGTATTATCACGACTCCGAAGAGGCGGAGGCCGGGATCGCTGTCTGCAAAGATGGAACGCGCGTGCTGCGTCACATCTCGGAACTCGAAGATTTTCAGCATGCCCCCTGGACCGATCGGCGATTGTCGGGGGTGATTGATTATCCGGCCCTGAACCTCGCACCGGGAACGCGCAGCGGCATCGTGCCGGATGAGCGCCTGGTGGGGTTTGCCGCCGCAGTTCTGCAGGCCGAGGCGGCTGTGGCGCGTGAACTGTCCTCGCGTGAAGAGGCCGAAAGTGCCCGGGCCAGTCGCGACATCCTCAAGCAGGTCCATAAAGCGTTTGTGTCGGCCCTCAATGAATTGCCGGCGAACGAGTATCTGTTTTTTGATATTCCCAAGTCACGAGCCGGAGCAGGCAAATCGGCGGATGATCGACAGCTGGCCGCCGGCGTGTTGGAGTCAGAACAGGATGCTGCTGTCACGGTGCGGGGCGCCGCAGACGAAGACCTGGGACAGAAACTGTTACCGTTGACTCCCGGACCGCTGGGGGCCGTTCGGATCACCCCGCGGAATTCGCGACGTGAAGTTCGAACAGAATGTGTCTTGTCGGCGGCCGTCTTCGATGACATCGGCATTCCCCTCGACACCGAGGTCAAATGCCAGTGGCATATTCAGGAAGGAAAAGGACGTTTCGTCAGTGCCGCGGGGCAGCAGTGCACGGTTACCGCATCCGAGCCTGGTCACCTGGTGATCAGCGTCGAGGCGACGCAGAAATCCGTGCGGGTGAGCGATCAGGTGGTCGTCAAATTCGTACCGGAAACTGGGCTGGGAAAAGACGATTCCGGACGAGGGTTGCCGTCGTATCGGCTGGAATCGGAATCCGGCCGGCCCTGGCGCTCACGCTATGATGTAGAGCGGAATGAAATCATCATTAACTCGGCTCATCGCGACTTCATTGCGAGCCAGGGGACCCCGGCCAAGCACCGGCGGTACGTGGGCAAGTTGTACGCTAAAGAAGTGGTGTTGATCAATTTTCCCCACGGCGCACCGGGCGATGTGCTGGAGCGTCTGGTTGAAATCACCTTGCGGACCGAAGACGTACTGTGACCGCGAGGCCGTTTCGGCCCCCGGTTCACCCTGACGGCTGCGCCACTCGTTGCGGGAATGTGTCGCGGGGGCTTATTTCGACGTGGCCCACCGCAGCGCGTTGACCAGTAACTGCTTGAATGAGGTTTGCTCGAAGTCTCCGATGTGCCCCAGAGAGGTGTAGAACACGCGCCCCCCGTATTTGTTGGTGTTGGTCCAGGCGATGGGCTCAGCGACCTGGTCGGGAATCGAACCGATGAGCAGCGCCCGTGCCGAGTCAGCCAGTGGTCCGGCCTTGTAGAGTGATCCTTTCGGGACGAGTTCCTGCAGAGCGACCCCTTGCAGCAGCGGATTGTCGGACGCGCCCTCGGCAGGTTTCACGGCGATGGCCAGCCCCTCGCCGTGATGGCCTGTGTAGTGCCCCCCGAGCACATCGGGATCAAACGTCGGCCAGGCTTCGGTGTCGGGGACGGCCGCCATATCGGCCCGCAGCGCGAAGGCATGGCTGGCGGTGCGAATGCCGACGACCGGTTTGCCCGCGGCAATGAACCGGCGGATCCGGTCTAACTGCGCGGCAGGCAGCACCCGGCGCCGCACGCTGATGAACAGCACATCAGCCTGGTCAATGGCGTCGAGTCCCGGAAAGTCGTACTTGTTGCTGTCACTGCTGAACACGAAGTTCACACGGAAGTCTTTTCCCAGGTGCTGGGCGGCGAAACGGGGTAGCGATTGCTCGGTTTTGTATTCGTCTTCCCCCACGACGAACGTCACGGTGGGACGACGGTCTTCCGAGAACCGGAATTCCCGGCCCCCCAGAAAATCCACACTGGAAATCGTCGGACACCAGTGTTTCTCGATGTGTTCGATGACCAGATCGGTTCCCGTGCAATGGTGCACAAACGGGGCCATCCGCGAATTGTACATTGTGTCGGTCATGTCGCGCATCAGGACGACGTTCTGGCCCTGGTAGACCATTTGCCGAATGGAAAATGGACGTCCGAGAACGCACATGTTGGTGTGCACCCCCATCACGATGACGTTGTCGATCCCGCGGGAGCGCATCAGAAAGTACGCTTCGCCGCTGTCGGTGATGGCGTCGCCCGGTTCAACCTTGATCTGATCGATCTGGCGGCTCCAGGCTTTGTAGTTCTTGCACTGGGGAGAGCAGTCGCAACCGCCGTCGGTATCATCAATGGGCAGTGGGCTTTCGTGCGTCGGGTCGATCCGGCACCAGCGTTCGAGCGGCCGTTTGGTTTCGACGGCCGGTGCCATTTGCGCGAGGCGTCGCTGCGGAGTATCTTTGTAAAAATCGAGCGTGTCACTGGGGCAGTGAATGATCAATGCTCCCTGCGACCGGGCCTTGGCGACGACGGCGTTCATCCTCGCGGCCATTTCTCCGACCCGTTTCGTGGCCCCGGCGCACCAGTGCTTATCCCACATATCGCAGATCACGACCGCCGTGCGGCGCGGATCCCACGAGACTTCTTCCGTGATGGCGTGATAGCGTTTGGACCCGGCACTGGTTTCGACCCGCTTCCGGATCTGCAGCCGAAAGGCGTGTTTGCCCCCAGGTTCTTCCTGCGATTGAGCCGTGGTCGGCCCGCCGCACAGTCCGGCGAATACTCCCGCGAGCACCAACAACCGCGCCCACAACTTCCAGACAACAGGTCGCATTCGAGTCATCACACAGGCTCCTGAACGGGGAATGATTCGCCGCAGCCTGTGGATGATAATGAAGTCACTGGAGCGCGCCGAGGATTCGCTCGCGCGGGGCCGAAGTCGCCACTTGACCGTCGGGCACACTGAAGACCCGGCGGGAGATTACCCAAAAAAAATAACGAGCGTGGAATTCCACGCTCGTTTTGTTGCCTGTTTCAGTGGGCAGCCGATGCGTTCCGACTATCGGCCAAGTTGGCTGATGATGGGAGCGGTCGTTCGTGTTTTGCCCGGTGTGCGAGGTTTGGTCTTGAGCGAACTCTCGGGTTGCTGACCGGCCGCCTTGCGGTCGGCTTCGATCGACGCGTAGACCCGATCGAACACTTTGTGGTCGTACGGGTTGCGAGGATCTTCGCCCCATGAGCGGGCGATTTCCCGCTGAATTTTGACATGCGACATGTGATACGGCCGGAAGTAATAGTAGCCGTGGTCGACGGGAAAGTACTCAATTCGCTGAGCCATCGTGCAGGGCGGGCACCACCAGTCGCAACAGGGAGTCCGCTTGCAACAGCAGCCGTCGTCATAACCGGCACAATCGTAACAGCCCCACTCGGCACCGCTGGCAGTCGTCTGACTGGGAATGCCCCCGAAGCCGGTCGGCCGATAGCCGGTGGGCGACAGAATCATCGCCGTCTGGCTGTTGGGGGCCGGAGTCAGCACTTCATCGGGGGGCGCGATGCCCGGATTGGCCGTGATCAACAGAAGCGTCATTGAGACGGTTAGTGAAGTTAACATGGCGCGTTCCGTTTCCTCGAAATCGAGCAAATCACGAAATTCATTAGTTTCAGTATCGTCTGACAGGACGTATCAACTTCAGAAACCCAGACGCCGGGGAGGCTGCAAACCGGCAGTCGAGATCCCGTTGGCCGGGGCTGTCTGCGGCATCTCATCTTTTACGTCGGCGTTGGTGGTCTGGTCAGGACGGGGCGATTCGTGGCCGGGGCTCCAGGTGGGTTGAGCCGTCGGATGCTTCAGAGCCATCGACCCCTGGTGCGGCAATTCCGCGGGAATCTCATTGTTCATTGGAGGTCGTTCTCCATCGACGGCCGGCTTGCGGTCTGTCGTCGTACGACTGGCGAGTTTGGCTTTGGGAAGCTGGTTGGCCAGGCGTGTCGCTTCGGCGTCGGCCGCCTGGGCTTCCAGGATGCGTTTCGAAGCGGTGATCACCGGGGCTGTTTTCGTGCTGCCCTTGGAAGTGACATCCGGGTCGGTCAGATCATCTTTGCTGGTTTCCCGAGGCTGACGACTGACGGGCCGGGTGTTTTCGTCGGCGGCCCATTGCACGCCGAAATCTTCATCGTCGCTGTCAGTCGAGAGGACGCTCTCGGGGCGGCTGACTTTGGCCGGCCGCGACTTCTTCGTACTTTTCGGAGCCTTCTCGGCGACAACCGCCGGAGTGGCGGCCAGGGCTTGAGACGATTCGGCGATCACGGGTGTCTTCTGCAGTTTCGGGGCCGCTTCCGTCGCGACTTCGACAGGCTTCGGCGGCTTGCGGGTTTCGGCGACTGTCGAGATCGGTTCGAGTTTGGGGGCGCGTTCGGCGGCGGCCTGGACGATTCGCGGGTTCGATTCGACGGCTTCGCGGGCCTTGGCCGGCGACGGTGCCTTGGCGGCAGTCGCGACCGATTTGGGTGACTTGGCTTCGAGCGTCGCGATCTGGGCTTCGACCTGGCTCTTCAGTGCATGCAATTGCACCATGGCTTCGGCTGCGGGACGCATTTCGCTGTCGAGAGACAGGGCATGGTTGTAGTGCTGCAGGGCCTGATCGAGGTCACCCAGTTGCGAGTGGACATAGCCCATGTTGGCATAGGCGGCCGCTTCCGAACCGGTCTTGCGGAATTGGGCCATGGCTTCTTCGAATTTGCCACGCACCCCCAGCACGATACCCAGGTTGTTGCGGGCGGCTTTGTATTGCGGGTCGGCGGCCACTGCCTGTTTCAGGCAGGCTTCCGCGTCATCCAGGTCGTGACGCAGGTAGTAGGCGTAACCGAGGTCCGACAACACCTGAGCGTTGTGCGGTGCCAGTTGGCGGGCCGTTTCAAAGTGGCGAAAGGCGTCTTCACCGCGTTCTTCACGGGATGCAATCACCGCAAGACGGTGGTGAATCAACGCGTTGTTCGGATCTTTCTGCAGTTCCGATTCGTACAGATCGCGAGCCTGCTTCAGTTGGCCGTGGCGTTCACTGAGGCGCGCCATGGCCAGCTTATTCTGTGGCTGATCGACCGTGGAAGCCGGGTCTTTCTTACCGGTGGCCGCGGGCTTGGAGTGCGAAGCCTGCTTGATGCCGCTCGATTTCGAGTCGGCAGCGAAGGGCGATGCCGGAGCCTTGTCTCCCTGGGCGAATTGCGGCCCGAACAGGCCATCCGACCGAGAGGCCACTTTGTCTTTCGCACACCCGGCGAGAACAACACCTGTGCAGAGGCAGAGAGTCAGTGACAGGTTGCGTGAATAATTGGGCATGGAGCACACTCCGTTGTGCAGACGGTAAACTGAGAATTCGTGCGATTGTCTTGTCGTGTTGCGGGCGAGACCGATCGTGGCCCGCCCCGGTTGGCACAGGGTGTGTGCCAGGATCGGTTAGAAGAAGCCCATGCCCCCACCCATCCCGATGCCACCCATACCAAACCCGCCGCCGTAGCCGCCATAGCCCCCCATACCGAAACCGCCACCCAGCCCCATGTAGTAGCTGCGTTCGGCTTCCGAGGCTTTCTGGCCTGGCGTGAGCGCATTGCTGATCACAACGCGGTCTTCTGCGTCCCGGATGCCCATGGCGACCAGGGCTCGGACGATGACCTCGCGGCGCTGCATGTCCAGTTCCGGGTTCGGATGCACCGGATATTCAAATTCGGTGCCGTCGACGACCGTCGTATTGCTGCGTTCGATGAGAATCAGCCGCGGTGTATCCAACCCGTCCACCGGATCGGGTTCCATGAGTTGCGGCAGTCGCGCCGCAATCTGTTTGACGTGGTCCTTACCGGCCAGGTTGAGCCGATCGGTGTCCATTTCGAATTCGTGCTGATAAATCACGAAGTCCGAATGCTCGGCGTTGGTTTCCTGAACCTGGTTCACCTGGTCAATCACCGACCCGAGCGGGGGCAGTGGTTGCGGTGACACGTAGGCTTCTCGAACGCGGCGGCCGTGGCAGCCACTGACGATCGAAGCCACCAGGATTCCGGTACCCAGTCCGGTTGCCATCTGTTTGACGCGATACTTCAGGTTCATAATCTGCTCTCCGCAACAGTTTCCGGCGGCGGAACTCGAAGGAAACAAGACCGTTTATTCCGAGAAACCATGCTCTCCAACAACGTAGCACTCTTCACTCTTCATGAATCGTGACTGGCATTTCGCCTGCTTGACGGCTTCATGCTTGGCATAGAAGACATCGCGTCGGTACTGGGGCGCCGTGGTGCTGCGGAACTGGCAGTTCGGGTCGCCTTCGTAGAAGCCCAGGAAGTAGAACGCACAGTCGCTGGGTTCGGTGACTTCCATGCCCGGGAGGATCAGCGGCAGTTGCTGCGGTTCGAGCGGATGGACCAGTTCGGGGCTCACGAGCACCAGCAGTTCGGTCTCGTCACGCGTCGATTTCTTCTGACTGAACAGCATGTCCAGCACCGGGATGTCACCCAGGAAGGGGACTCGCGATTTGCTGCCGGTCTGCTGGTCCTGAATCAACCCGGCGATCGCCAGCCACTGACCTTCTCGCAGATCGACCGTGGTCACCACGGCTCGACTGCTCAAGCCAGGAATCCCGTTGACGGTCGTGTCGTGATTGATCTGCGTGAACGAGGGGGCGACGCGGAGCCGAATGCGGTCTTTGTCGATGATCGTGGGTGTGAACGACAACTGTGTCCCGTAGCCGCGGAAGTTGGCACTGGCGGCGGCGGCACCCTGCACGCCCACCACCACTGGGACGGCGAATTCACCACCCGAGATGAAGTAAGCGGGGTAACCACTCAAAGTCACCAGGTTGGGTTCCGCCAGAATTTTGGTGGTTTTGTTCGTGGCCACCGCCTGGAACGACAAGGCCAGATCGTCGGTACTGAGCACGGCGTTGAAGGCGCCGGCGACACTGAGATCAGAGAAGTAATTGAAACTGCCGCCTCCCTTGGACATGATGACGCCCATCTGTCGCAGAGCATTACGGGACAGTTCGGCGATGCGCACTTTCAGCATGATCTGGCGTTCGCCCGGAACGTCGAGCAGGCTGACCAGTGAACTGGAAGGCAGATCTTTCTCACCAGGAACTGGCTGTGCAGCGGTCCCTTCGTTGACGACGTTGCCGCCGCCACCGCCGATGCCGGCGAACCCGCCGCCAAAGGCGCCTCCGAACCCGCCCCCGCCGCCCCCGCCGCCACCACCCTGGCCGCCAGCACCACCTCCCGAACGCAGAATGCTGAGAATCTGGGTGGCCTCTTCGGCATCACGGGCCTGGCCGCGAACAATCAGTTTGTCGGCGATAGGGATCAACTGAATCTGGCTGTTGGGAAACAGCTCGTTGATCCGCCGTTGTAATTTGGAGTATTCATATTTCTGACGGTCTTCGACTTCCTCGTTCGCTTTCACGTCGACGAGGTAGCGGAGCACCATGGCGGAATCTTCGCCAAACCAGAGGGTCAGTGTCGTCTGGCCTGTTTTGCCGCCAATCAGTTCAAACTGTTGGGGGTCGATCTGCACGACTTCGACGATCTCGGGATTAGTCACCGAGAAGCGCGAGATCGGCTGCTTGGTCCGCACCAGCGACGATCGACGCGGGTCGACGTGCAGCACCGATTCAGGCTCCACAACTTCGGCGATCAACGCCTGCAGTTTGGCGCGGGTTTCAGGAGTTTCCTCCAAAACCACATCACCCGTCTTGCGATCGGTGCTGATCTTGCCGACCGCCGGCTGATGGCGGGGGGCCTGGGCTTGGAGTTCCGGCAAGGGAACCAGTGTCAAAACGCCAATACCCAGAATGCGGGCAATGGCCTTTCGCCACCAGGCATTGCGGGATGATTTGGAGAACCTCGCGTTCGGGGTCATAGTCTTCGACTTCCCATCGTGTGACTGACAACAGAACCGTCAGGCTTCGTCGCTGCGCTCGCACGTCCTGTGCGGTCGGTGGCATCTATCTGCGGATCGTGTCTATTAATTCGGTTGTTCGGGTTATGCCGGATAAGTGATTCGGACACAGATATCCCCAAGTTGTCGATTTTTTCGGATGCGCCGTAAAAGACGCTCTTGCCGGGCTTACCGTTTTTTCTGGCACAGAACGACCGTGATCGGTTCGACGTCGACCCGTCTGGAAATGCGCAACTTATTGTCGCTTAATGCTTAGGGCGCGACGGATTTCCGAGAAACCTGATGGGCAGATCGTTTCAAAAGTCCGAAACAAAGAAGAGGCCAGGGGCTCGATTGCGCCAAAATCAGCCCCGAAACTGGCCAGAGTGCTGACGGCGTAAGGAAGGCCCCTATGTGGGCGGCATGAAAAATCGCCGCGATCGGACCGGGGATGCCTCTGGGAGAGAGACACCAACCACGTTGAGATCAGCGAATGTTGATGGGACTGGAGTCTCCGCGAGACATTCGTTCGAGGGATGACCTCGTTTTCGCGGAGTTCCCGGACGGAAGACCCATCAATTGGGCGCTGTGCCCGGTTGCCGAGTCTGGAGGTCGCCTGTCAGTCAGTTGGGGGACACATGAAGGCGACTGGCTATGCCCTGTGCGCGCCGCGTGTCATTCATCAGACTTGGCCGCGGTGCGAAGCAGTGGATATCAGGCGAGGGGGGCGATTCCCGACTGCGGGCGGGTTACAGTTCCACCGATGCGTTGACGGTCGGCAACTGACGGCGGGCACCCGCTTCTCGGGCCCGGGTTTGAACAGCGGTACGAGTGCGTTCCCGCGCCGCGTCAAGGCCTTCCTGATCAGACACCTGTTCACGAACTGCAGCCAGGCCGCCATCTTTCATGAATCGGAACAGATCCACTGCCGCCGGTCCCCACAGCAACATCATCATTGATGGCAGCAGGCACAACGCAAGCGGAAACAGCAGTTTGACGGTCTTTGAATTCGCTCGTTCTTCGGCAGCCTGCCGCCATTTCAGCCGTAACGAATCACTGTAGGAGTGCAATGCGGCCTCGGCCCCCACGCCGAGGTGTTGAAATTGAGAGATGAGTCCCACAATGCCCGCCACTTCGGGAATGTCCATCCGCCGCGAAAACTGCTGCAAGGCAAAATCGAGTGTCGCCAGGTCGGTCTGTTCACGGACGAGAGTCAATTCGGTGGAGGTGTCGGGATGGGTGTCGTGCGTTTCGCGACTGACGTGGCCAATCGCATCGCGGACGGAACCACTGCCGGAAACACACAGGGAGAGCATATCAAGAATGTAGGGCAGCGAACGGCGGATGCGTTCGATCCGTCGTGATGCCAGCACCTGAATCCACAACCCGGGCAAGGCCCAGATCAACAGAACGGCGATCAGACCTCCCGCCAGCAGACGTGTCCCCAACGTGGGGTTCTGTTTTCCGAACTGCAGGCCCAGGTAGATAAAAACGCCGCTGACAGCCAGCATCACGAAATTGCGGACCGCCAGAAACCGAGGCGCTGCAGAAATTGAGAATTGCCCGGCGCGGATGAACAGCATCTCGAGCGTTTGGCGACCACCGCGGGTCTGCGGGAAGATGCCCGCCAAGAGGCGGGTTACGAAACCGATGGACTCGCCGGGGTGTCGTACACCCTGAACCGACTCGCCCGGTTCAAAATCTTCACCAGCCGGTTTCTGTGCCAAACCACGGGCAATCAACTGCACGCACAGGGCAAGCAGCGTGCAGCCGACAAAAGCGGCTATCAACATCTGGTCTGCAGTCACGGTCAAACGCTCTCTTCCCAACTATGATGAATTAGTATTCCGGACGTGACGCAATAAAGATCCAGGTGATGCCCAGGACTTGCAGCAATACCGCGGTGATTAACACCATTTGACCGATTTGCGTGGTCAGGAAAGACTGGATGTAGGCCGGTTGCCACCCAAACAGGTAGATGCCCATCAGGATCGCGACCGTCAGGATGATGCCGCTGCTCCAGCGGGCCCCGGCGGTCGCCGTTCGAACCTGACGCCGATACCCCTGGCGGTCGCGGGCCGCCTGGGCGAGGCGTTCGAGGGTGGTGGCCAGACGGCCACCCGTGCGGCGCTGCATCGAGACGACGGCCGAAAACATGCTGACGTCAGGCAGCGGAATCCGGGAGGCGAGGTTCTTCAGAGCCCCTTCGACCGAGAGTCCCAGTTTGAGTTTGCGGGAACACTCGGCCAACTCGGTAGATGCCGGACGCAGCGTGCTCTGCGCCACGAGATCGACCGCCTGGTCGAACGAGCGACCCGCCCGGACCGCCCGGGCCAGCACCTCGAGCACTTCGGGCAATTGTTCATCGAACTGCTGCAGGCGACGGCGGCGCTGGATCAGCAGGATGCCCAGTCCCAGTGCCAGTCCCACGACGGCCCCGAGAATGCCGGCCAGTTCGTGGTTGGTGGAAAAAAAGGCGATCCCACCTCCCAAGAGTCCGCACAGGATCATCAGGAGCACTCCCGAAATCGCCGAGATGCCCGATCCGATCGTGAGACGCCCAAACCAGCGGTCGAAACTGCCCACGGGGCCGGGCAACACCGAGCGGTGTTCGAACGACAGCATCTCTTCGACCGAGAGATCTTTGTCGGTCGGGGCCTCAGCCGCACTGGTTTCGGAGGACTCTCCTGCCAGCGTCGCACGCGCGATGAGCAGCACAAAAGCTGCCACCAAAGCGATCGCCACGAACACGAGGATGGTCACATTATCCAGTGGCACGGTTACATTCCTCAAGAATTCTTACGGGGGTGGGAAGCCCGTGCGAGGCCTCCGAAAACACACGCTGTTTCAGGCGGACGCACGCCCGCCGAATCATCGCCCAGTTCGTTCTGTGGTCCCCGTCAATTTGCGGGTGGCGAACAAGCCCTGGGGCAGGCTGATACCGGCGGCTTTCATGCGTTCCAGGCATTCGGGCTGGTAACCCGTGGCTCGGAATTCGCCGACGGCGTCGTTATTGGCATCGACTCCCGTTTGCTCAAAACGGAAGATGTCGTGACGTACGATTTCACCATTTTCGATACCGGAAAGTTCTGTCACCTGCATCACCCGGCGGCGTCCGCCCGCGAGGCGGGACAGGTGTACGAGGATTCGCACCCCCGAGATGAGGTATTGTCGCACCACGGGAATCGGCAATTCGAAGCCCGTCATGGCGACCATCATTTCCAGACGCGTCAAGGCATCGCCGGCGCTGTTGGCATGGATCGTGGTCAGCGAACCTTCGTGGCCCGTGTTCATGGCTTGCAGCATGTCCCAGACTTCTGGTCCACGGACTTCGCCGACGATGATACGATCAGGGCGCATGCGTAAGCTGTTGCGGACCAGTTCGCGGGCCGAGACTTCCCCGACACCATCCGCGTTGGCGGGGCGGCATTCCAGTCGGACGCGATGTCGGTGCCGAAGCACGAGTTCGGCCGAGTCTTCAATCGTGACCAGGCGTTCGCCATCGGGAATGTATTCGCTCAGCGCATTGAGCATCGTGGTTTTACCGGCACCGGTACCGCCCGAAATAATCATGCCCAGTCGGGAGCGCACCGCCGCTTCGAGGAAGGTCGCCATATCAGGGACGATCGAGCCCAAGTCCAGCAGGTTGGGCATGCGGAACGGATCGACACCAAAACGACGAATCGAAAGGACGGGGCCGTCGAGCGCCAACGGACGAATGGCGGCATGGACACGAGAGCCATCGGGCAGGCGGGCGTCGACCAGGGGGCTGGCTTCGTCGATGCGGCGGCCGAGCCGGCTGACGATGCGCTGAATCGTGCGCAGCAGATGCGCTTCGTCAGCGAAGATGATTTTGGTGAGTTCCAGTTTGCCCCGTCGTTCGATGTACACCGTTTCGGGGCCGTTGACCAGAATATCGCTGATTTCCGGGTCGGCCAGCAGGGGTTCCAGCGGACCTAAGCCGAACGTTTCATTCAGCACCGAGTCGACCAATCGGCCCTGGTCGATATCCTGGAGCGCCGCGCTGCGGTTCTTGCAGACATGCTCGGCCATGCGCCGCACATGTGACCGGACGCGTTCGGGGTGCCCCGCCGACAGCTTGGAAAGTTCCAGGGCAGCGACAAGTTCCTGATGGACGGACGCCTGGGCCTGCTGAAAGCGGCGTTCGCGTTCATCCACATTGATGGCTGTGGCCAGGCGCCGGCCGCCCAGTATCTGTTCGTCAATTGCCGACATAGCACCACCTCGACCTTCCGCTTTGACTTATCGAACCAGAACAACTTTACCGACCCACGGATTCCGCCAGGCCGCGTCGGAAATGATCGCGGTGTCGGTCTGCATGCGTACCGGATTCAGCTTCAATCGAATTTCTGTACCACTCACCTGTACATTCACAATGACGACTGCCATAAAGCCCGTGGGTATTGCGGTCAGTGCATCCGGTGCAACGTGTCCGGTCAGCAAGACGCGCTGTTCTCCGATCAGGCTGGAGAACGCCGAGTCGGACGTTCCGAGTTGTGCGGCGGCAGGGCCCAGCAGCAGGGGGATGCGTTCCCCGAGATCAATGCGGATGGCGCCCTCCAGGTCTGCCAGGGCTTCGCGATCGAGTCCCTCGACGATCTGCTCGTTGAATGCGGTCGATGAGACCTCCGGGCCGAATTGCAGACCCACGCCCGGAACCGGCACGCGTTCAAAGCTGGCCGTTCCGCGACTGGCGGCACTGGCCGGGCCCACGGGACCGATCGTCAGTTCAAACAAACCTCCCGGCAGCAGTTCCAGAGGAATCGATCCGGCATCGGCACCTGCAGTTGTGGTGGTGTCTGCGGCAAGATTGTCCCAGGGACCGATCAGCGCCATCACGGGCAGTGCCGGCACGGGACTGGTTCCATAGGGCCGGAAGCCGATGATTTTCTGGTCCCAGACGGCCACGGCCGCGGCAGTGAGCTGCTTTTGTCCGACCGCTGTCAAGAGCGACAGCGTGGGAATCGACAGCCCCTGCAACGGCAGGCGAGTCTCAACTTCGATGGCATTGACGGCGCCGGTGGCACGGAATTCGAAGGCGTTGGATCGTCCCCGCTGGACCTGTTCGACCCATCCGGATGTGACCGTGCCATCGGTTTGATTCTCCAGTTGCACGGTGTATCCCGAAACGGGATTCAGCGCGGCCACTTCGGCGGCGGCGAAGCGGGCTTCACTCATGGCGAGGTCGTAGGCCAACCCGGTTTCTGAGTCGGCTTCGAGATACGCCACGGATTGCGCCCCCAGGGGGTTGAATTCCGCGGCCGGAGCATTTTCCACCAGCGCGGTCGCACCGGCCAGGGCTGCGGCGTCGGTCAATGTCTGCAGCGCCGCCAGTCGTGCGTTGATGAACCCGATGTCAATCACCAGCGTGAAAATCAGCAACACCAGAGCGGCCGAGACGATCAGTTGCAACGTGGCAATACCGCGCCGCTTCGATGGCTTTCGCTGGTGTTGAGAAGTCTGGTGCATCACATCGACCTTGAACGGCGGAGACGAGACTGATGGAAGTCGCCGGCTGCGCTGGTGTTTCCCGCAGGAGAATTCAGCACTGGTGGGCTATCTGCCGTGGGTTACCGTTGTGACAGATCGCTGGGTTGGGGAACCGGTTGGTCGGGGGTGGCGCCGTTATCGGGGGTGCCATTGTCGGAATTCGCGGGGATCGCCGGCTGGGGGGCTGGGACGGTAGGTTCAATCGAGCGGACCTGTCGAACGAGTTTCCCGTTGCTGTACACGTTCACGCTGCGGGCTGTTTTTCGAAAGATCTCGGTTTCAAATACGACGGGGCCGGCCGGCGGTGGCGGCAATTCGAGAATGTCGCTCAACGTCAGCTGGCTGGGGGCCGCCTTCGATTCGGCGCGGGCATTGGCTCGGGCCGCTTCGATTTGTTCGTCGGTTTTTTCCGGCAGTGCTGTCAGCGACAGGTCTCCCTTGCCTTGGATCGCCTGCAACCGCAAGGCCTGGGCAGGCGTCACCGCCAGCGTCACCTGCAGTGGAGGCGGACCCTGATTTCGCAGCCGCAGGTCGAGTTCGCCAACACGACGGCCGCCGTTTCGTGAATTGTTCTGGGCCGGAGCCTCGTAGATATCGAGGATCTCAATGTCGCGCATCAAAGTCAGCGTGACTTCAGGAATGGGCTGTTCGTTGCTGCGGTCGGCGACGCGGGTGGGAGTCGAGCGGAATAGCACGTCCACGTGATTGCCGATCGCCAGGCCGCCCAGTCGCTCTTTCGAGACCAGCAACATGAACGTCCGCATGCCCGGCTTGAGCTTGTCGGCCAGGCTGGGGCGCGTTCCTTCCAGGAAGAGTGACGATGACAGGAACGGCTGACCTTTGGCGATGGCCGACTTCACGCGCCGACCAATAATCTGTTCCGGGCTCGACATCGAATCGGTCAGATTGAGGTTGCGTTCTTTGATTTCGGCTGGCGTCAGACTGTACAGGCCGACGTCGCCCATGGTCAGCACGCGACCTTCTGGCAGGTCGATCGTGGCCAGAGGAACGACGACTGTCCGCGGAGCTTCGCGACGCGGCGGTTGCTGCATCACCGAGCGAACAACGTAAGTGCCGGTCAAACCCGCCAGGACGGCGAGAATGCCGATGCCGAGCAAACCGGGTGAGAAGATTTTTGACATGGTATTTGCCCCCTTAAGGCGAACGCCGCATGCGCTATTGTTGAATCATGACCGCTCGCCCAACGAGAAACCGGTCTTTTAAACTGAAGCCAAACATGGCCAGCAGATCGGGCGATGCTGCTGACATGGGTACATCAATCTGTACCGTGACAAAATCACCGGGAGCCGCTCCCGGGGTAAACAAAACAAGTGCATTGGTCGCGAGCGCTGTATTTCCCAGCGCCACATGGACCGCCTCTTCCACAGCCAGTCCCTGCTCGGTGGGATCGGCGCTCGGTTGTGTGCCCACGCGGCAGGCTGTGGCAGCTGCCAGCTGGATCCGTTCGGATGCGATTAATAACAGGCCGAATTCCACAATCGCCAGCAGCAGTGCCATCAGGATGGGAATCACGAAAATCAATTCCGCCGTGATGTATCCCCGCCTGTGGGCCGCCGACCGACGACGGATCGAATTCGAGGATTTGACAATCACAATTCACCTGAAAACATGCTGCCAGGCCAGATTGAAGCGGCCGATGGACGACTCAAAACGTTATGAAGGGCGATACAAGTTCAGATAGAGCAGGACACTCCAGACGGCCAGTGCGATGGGCACCGCCCACGGCATGACCTGGCGACGAGCCGGCACGGACCTGGTGCTGGTTGTGGACGCAGGGGAAGCTGTCTCCCGACGCTGGGTCAGGCGCAATACCAGGCTGCCCAGCAGGACATACACGGCCCCTATTAAGAAGACATAGAGCGTCGTCATCGGGCCCACCCAGGCCCCGACGGCACCCATGAATTTGACGTCCCCTCCACCTCCACCGCCCGTAACCCACAGGACAAACAAGAGACCGAAGCCCAGGGCGAACCCACCCAGAGAACTGAGTCCGCCAGCCGCCAACCCCTCCCAGCCGGAATGGAAATAACCGAGGGCGAGATTGAAGACGAGGCCCAACAGACAGGCGGGAACGGTCAGCGCGTTCGGTAACCGCCGGGTCCGGAAGTCGATGATCGCCGCGAGGCTGACAAAGCCTCCGACGGCAACGATGAAGGCAATACGTTCCGGACTCATGGGCACAGATGGATAAGGCGACGTACGGAATTCGCGAATCCCTGCGACCTGATGCTCCTGCCAGTTATTCGTACATCGACCAACCGGGGGGGCGGAAATCGCGCCATCTGGAAATCTGATGTCTATGCCCGAAATAGCGATCCTGAGGGGCCCCGGAGCGCAACAAAAAAACCACTGCAGGGACAACAAACTGCCCCCGCAGTGGTTTTCTGAACATCGGCCACAACGTCAAGCTGACGTTGAAGACTGAATTACTGAACAGGCACCGGTCCGACAGCTTCGGTCGGGGAGACGGTCGGCTGGATCAGCACGCAGCGTGAGTTGTTGGCGTTGGTCACGCCGACGGCATCGCAGAAGTCCAGGGCGTCCTGGAAGATCGACCCGGCCGTCGCGCTGCTGTGGCCGGTGACGTCGGTGTAGATGTACGACTGATTGACGTTGGCGATCGCCTGTCCGACGTCAGCCAATTCGGTGACGATGGCGTCGCGAACTGTCGCCAGCCCGACAATCATACCAATCACCAGAATCGTGGCCACCAGCACCAATTCCGCAGAAACGATAAAACCAGACTCATCCATCCACAGCTTTTTCAACATTTGTCCGCTCCGATCTGAAAAAAATGGTCA
>JAFEBR010000775.1 GCA_018242565.1 Planctomycetota bacterium
ACCACCACAACGATCACCGTAAACCGTTCATCTGGACGGCTACCGCCGAGGACATCCTCGCGAAAGTCCGACGCGCTCGGCAAGTTCTCGATAATGTGCAATCTGAGTAGGACACTACACTAGGCCTTGGTCTTTGCTGCGAGATTCTCAACCGGGTTTTGTCGAATCTCACGATTTTCGGCCGCGGGACCACGTGCTGGCTGGGCAAGAATCTGTGTCCGGATGAGGGAAGGACTGATTGCCGAAGCCATCGCCAAGACTGAAATCTGGGATGCTGTTCGATGTGCTGTTTCTCTGCAACTCGTTATGTCAAAGTGGTTTGTGGTTCGGGCCCTGGCCCCGGGTTGGGTCAGGATGCACGCCGAAAACTCAATCCAGACTCGCAGGTTTGACATTTCCGGTTAGGTAAGCTGCACCTCGAACAACGATTCTGCTCGATTCTCCTTCTGTTCCGCGTCGAAAAACAACACACAAGGTGCGGGTTGAGACTCGAAACTTTTTGGAAGGCAGCTCGTCATGGATCGATTCCAGGGGAATGGCGGATTACTGCAAGCTCTGACCGGGCGACAGTTCTCAAAGAAGCTCTTGGCCGGGGCGTTGTCTGGCGCTGGATTGCTGGGGGTCACCTGGTGTTTGACCCGACCGGTTGCCGAGGCATCGCGGTTGCCGCAACGGCCCACGATGCAGACGACAGCCGGGCAGGCCCCTCGGGATCCGAGCGTTCGTTACGACGACATCAAGCGGATGCTGGAAGACAGCAATCCCGCGGTCCGCCTGGAAGCCATCAAATACATTGAGGTCCTGACCCGTCCGGCTGGGGAATTGATTCCGCTGCTCTCGGGACATTTCAATGACCCTGATCCCGTTGTGCGGATCCAGTGTGTGTACTCGGCCATTCGCCTGGGGATGCCGGCCGAAAAAGGTGTGGCAGTGGCTGAGCAGTTGCTCGTCCCGTCGAATCCTCGTGTGTGTTGTCTGGCCGCTCAAGTCCTCGGGCTGGCGGGGGCCGCTTCGGAAGATGCGTTGCCCCAGTTGCGTACCTGTCTGACCGCAAAGTCGATTTGGGTCCCGCTGCACGCGGCCCGCGCTGCCGTCCGTATTGATCCGCATGAATCCGGAGCGATCGGTGTTTTGCGACGTGCGACCGAAAGTGAAAGCGGTGACGTCCGCGAATTTGCCCAGCGTGCTCTCGAAGAAGCTGTTGGTAAGCTCGCGGTCGATCTGGACGCCGATGAACCCGAGACTCGGCAGGCTGCTGCCATGGCACTCGAGCAATTCCGCTCGGCCGCGTCGCCGGCCATGCCGGCGTTAATGTCGTGTCTGACGGATGGCGATTTGCTGGTTCGTGCTCACGCGGCCCGTGCCGCGTTTCGTGCCGGTGCCCCCGCGACGCAGATTGTCCCGGTTGTCATGGACCTGCTGATTCCCGAGCGGATGGAAGTTCTTCGCCAGGCGACCTTGATCCTCGTGGAGATGGGGCCTGAAGGTCGTGAGGCTCTGCCGCGGTTGCACGAATGCCTGGCGGCAAGTGCGACTTCGGTAAGACTGCATGCGGCCGAGGCCGCGCTCCGTATCGACCCGAATGATTCCGCGACACTCAAGGTGCTGCTGACGGCACTCAATGACCGCAATGTCGACGTGCGGTATTTCGCCGCGAATTCGCTGGCTCCTGCGGTGCTGCAAAATTATGAAGTGGCCTGCGCCCTGCGACGAGCCATGGGGGATGCGAGTACGCAGGTAGCGGTTGCCGCGGCTCTGCAGTATTCGCGGACGCAAGATCTCACGCATGAAAACCTGCCCCAGAGTGAGATCGTGGAAGTGATCTCGTTTGAATGCAGTCCTGAAGATGTGGAATCGTGGATGGCCGACCTGGAAAGTGAAAAAGCCGAGCAGCGGCGAATGGCAGCCATCCGATTGGCCCTGGGCGGGGTCGAGGCCAATCCGGCTTTGCCCGCCTTAATTGAGCGGTTGGATGATACGAACCCCGCGGTCCGACTGGCCGTGGCGCAGGCCATCTGGGAAATCGACCACGATGCCGAACTGGTTTTGAGTGTGTTCATCGAGTTGTTGTCGTCCAAAGCACCAGAGATTCGGATTGGCGCCGAGTACTCGCTGGGGCGGATGGGGGCGGCGGCCAATCGTGCGGTTCCCGAACTGACGAAACTGTTGCGTGCGAGTCGCTCGTTCGAGAAATTGCTGGTAGCTTCGTCGCTCGTTCGGATCGACGCCGAGAATAGTTTCGCCTTGCGATTACTTCTGGCCAGTGTGCAGAGTTCTGAGACAGACATCCGTTACCTGTCGACCGTTGCCCTGGGGGCGATGCCGCTCTCGCATCAACTCACGGCGGAAGAGTCGCTGAATACCCTGATTCAGGATGGCAATTCTCGTATCCGCCACGCGGCCTACGAATCGTTGAGCCAATTGCTGGTCCGGCGAGTTGTCGCAATTGAACTGGAATCCGATCGCTGAAATGAGACCGCGGTACGCTGCGGCCTGGATTTACGACAATCAGAACCCGACCTGTCTGGTCGATCTCGCAAGTCACGTCTGCAGGCGTGTCGCGATCGAACGGGCGAGTCGGGTTCTGTTCGTTTCATGATGCGATCACCTTCACCAGCACACGCGCCGGCCGTTTGGATCTGATATGCCCAGCGGTGGTCGCAAACCAGTGGCTTTTCCCGGCCGAACCTGCCAAACTTGGCCGCTTTAGGGGTGCACCCCGATTGGTCTTGATTGTCGCTGTTGTTCGGAAGTGCTATGTCGTTCAGTGAATTGATTCAGGTTACCCTGCTGGCTGTGATTCAGGGAATCGCCGAGTTCCTGCCCATCAGTTCATCGGGCCATCTGGTTGTTCTCGGCAAAGTGTTCGAGCGCTGGTTTGGAGATCCCGCGGATGGTCCTCGCGAGAATATTGTTCTCAACCTGACGCTGCATCTGGGCACGCTGGCCGCGATTCTGGTGGTTTATCGACGTGACTTGTGGGGGATTTGGCGGAGGCCGCGCCTGTGTTTGGCGGTCGTGTTGGCGACGATCCCCGCGGTGGTGGCTGGCGTGGTTTTGAAGAAATACATCGAGGCGACCTTTGAAATGCCACTCGTGGTCGCGTGCGGCTGGCTGGTGACCGCCGGATTATTGTCGATCGGTCAACGGGTCGGACACGGACATAAGACACTCGACGAAATCACGGCCAAAGACGCCATCATCATCGGCTGCTTTCAAGCCGTCTCAGCCCTGTTTCGCGGCGTCTCGCGTTCGGGGTCGACGATCGCGGGTGGGTTGCTGAACGGGGCCAGTCGAGAGGCTGCCGCCGGGTTCTCATTCTTAATGGCGATTCCCGTCATCGTCGGGGCTGCCGTTCTGGAGGCCGGCGTTCCGTTGCTGAAAGCGTATCGACGAGGTGAATCCCTTTCCGAGACGGCCACTGGCATGCTGGGGGGATACAGCCCGTGGGCGCTGCTGCTGGGAGGATTGATTTCGTTTGTCGTTGGATGGGTGTCACTGCGCTGGCTGATTCGGATCATCGTGCAGCGGGGGTTGAATTGGTTCGTCTGGTACGTGCTGGCTGCCTCCGCTTTGACCTTTCTGTGGCAGGGCTACGAGCATTTTGTGAAATAGTCTCGTAGCAAAGAACATCGCCATCAGCGTGCACGGCACGCTGGAAGCCTTTTGTGGCCTGTGGTTTACGGCGAATCTGCTGAACGAGGCACACTCTGTGTTATTCCACCAGGGGCAGGATTCTGTCGCGTACGACCGCCGGGGGCTTAAGGCCGGCGGTTGTGCAGCGAATAACCCTAAATTGATTTGAGTTCATCGAGGAAGGGGCTTTGGCCTCCGCGTAATAAACCCTGTGTCAGGCTGGCCCGCCGGCGCAGGCTTTCTTTTCAGGTAGTGGCCAAGGTATTCTCGAACCACATTGCAGTTTCCAGTCATTCTAACGGACCCGCCCCATGTCGACACATGACGCTTTTTCGGATCAGCCTGTTCCCTCTGAGCAACCCAAAAAGAAAAGCCGCGCCCTGCTGATTGTGGGGACCGTGTGTGGCGTCATGCTGCTGGTCTGCTGTGGTGGCGGTGGTTTCATGCTCTACAGCCTCTTCGGGAAGTTCGTGAATTGGACGACCGATTCGGCGGAAGTCAAACAGCGGTCAGCGGAAGTCGTTGAAATTGAGATTCCCGAGAAGCTCAAGCCGACGTACGCCATGCGGCTTTCACCAGGCCCCTTCACGATGAAGATGATCATTTACGGTGCGGGTGACGACGACCAGGAAGGGCTGGTCATCATGGAAATGGACGTCAACCAGCCCAATGGCGACCCCAAACTCATGCGCGAACAAATGCTGCAGCAGATGCGTGCTCAGCAAGGGCAGGGGGGCGGTGGTGGGATGAACACCCAGATTGTGACCCAGTCCAAAGAAACCCGCAAATTCAACATCAATGGCGAAGCCGCGGAATTCGATTTCATTAAGGGGAACCGTCCCGGAGACACGGCGGTGATCCGACAGGTGATCGGATCATTCAAAGGCCGGAGTGGCGTCGTGATGTTGATCCTCGTCGTTCCTGACAGCGAATACGACGAGGAAGCAGTGATCGCGATGATCAAGTCGATTCGAGTGCCAGGCAGCGATACCGCAACGATCGAAATGACCGACGATGCGAATTCGGCCGATAAACCCACTCAGTCCGAACCGGAAATGAAAGAGTCGGGGCACGAGGCGGGCGGTGATGAGCAGCCGGCAGCCAATGAAAATCCCAATGCGGCCAATCCTCCTCAGGAAGCCGAAACCGAAAAGCCCGAATAAGTGTGCCATGCGGTGGAGGCGGGGTGATTCGGAACCCGGCCTCCACCTGCACGTGTTTGACTCAGCCCCCGAAGATTCGTCTGGACTTCACAGAATGAACCGGCTGAGATCTTCGTCTTTCGTAATCGACTCGAGCTTGGTCCGAACGAACTCGGCGTTGACGGTGACTTTCTTTTTCCGGGGATAAGGGGCCTCGAAGCTTAGGTCTTCGAGCAGCCGTTCCATGATGGTGTGCAGTCGCCGGGCGCCGATGTTCTGCGTGGATTGGTTGACCTGGTAAGCAATGTCAGCCATGGTTTCCAGGCCATCCGCGGTGAAATCGAGGTCAACACCATCCGCCGCCAGCAGCGCGGCGTACTGTTTGGTGATTGAACTGGCCGGTTCCTTGAGTATCCGTACGAAGTCATCCCGGGTCAGATCCTGCAGTTCGACGCGAATGGGAAAGCGCCCCTGCAGTTCGGGCATGAGGTCGGCGGGTTTGGATTTATGAAAGGCCCCCGCGGCGATGAACAGGACGTGGTCGGTGCTGAAAGGTCCGTAACGTGTCTGGACTGTCGTGCCTTCGACAATTGGTAAGAGATCGCGCTGCACCCCCTGGCGACTGACATCCACTCCATGGGAGCCGCCGTCCGGGCCACAGATCTTGTCGATTTCGTCCAGAAAAATGATGCCGCTGTCTTGCGCCAGGCGGATCGCCTCTTCGGCGATCGCTTCCCGATCCATCAAGGCTTCAATTTCCTGTTCGAGCAGAACCTGACGGGCCTGGCGAACCGTCAGCCGGCGTTCGCGATTCTGGCGGGGCATCAAGCGCTCGAACATGTTCTGAAAGTCAACATCCATCTGTTCGAGCCCCATGTTCGAAAAGATCTGGACAGGAACGTTGCGTTGTTCGACCGACAGGTCGATCTGCCGGTCGTCGAGTTCGCCGGCCTGCAGCATCTCGCGAAATTTGTTGCGGGTCCGCTCGTGTCGTTTTTCGATCTTCTTGGCGTCCGTTTCGGTTTCGTCGGACCAGTCGGGGGTGGCTGGAACCAGCAGGCTCAGCAATTTCTCTTCGACGCGCTGCCGGGCCTGGTCTTCGATTTCGTGTCGCTTGCCGGCTTTGACCAGTTGGATGGCGGCTTCAACCAGATCGCGCGCCATGCTTTCGACGTCGCGGCCGTGATAGCCCACTTCGGTGTATTTGGTGGCTTCGACTTTGATGAACGGGGCCTTGATGATCTTGGCAAGGCGGCGCGTGATTTCCGTTTTCCCCACACCCGTGGGGCCAATCATGATTATGTTCTTCGGGGTGACTTCTTTGCGGAGCCCCTCTGGCAATTGTCGCCAGCGCCAGCGGTTTCGTATCGCCACGGCGACGGCCCGTTTCGCATCGGGTTGACCGACAATATGCTGGTCGAGTTCCGCTACAACCTGGCGCGGTGTCATTTCCGACACGGCAGCTCCTCTACAATGATTTCGCGATTGGTGTAAATGTCGATTTCCGCGGCGATTTCCAGGGACCGGCGCACGATCTCAGCGGCCGAGAGATCGGTGGCCCGGGCCAAAGCCCGCGCCGCCGCCGTCGCGTAGGGGCCCCCCGAGCCAATGCCCACAATTCCATCGGTGGGCTGAAT
>JAFEBR010000776.1 GCA_018242565.1 Planctomycetota bacterium
CGACCAAACCGCTGACGCTCGCCTTTGATCAGCGTGATTTGCTGGGATCAACCAATGATCTCGGCGCCGTTCGCGGGCCGCAAACGTCCATTGTTGTCACCACCGCCAGCGATATGCACGTTCAAGGCTCCACCACCCTGCGGGAAGCGATCTCGCAGGCGAATGCGGCCGGTGCCGGCACGAGCATCACATTCGATAGCAGCCTGACAGGTCAGCAGATCACATTGACAGCGGGTGAACTGCTGATTTCGTCAGCGCTGACGATCACCGGGCCAGGGGCGCAGAATCTCGTAATCGACGGCGGCAATACGTCGCGTATCTTTGATATTTCGGGACTCGGAACACTGGACGTCACCATCAGTGGGCTCACCTTGCAGCACGGAAATGCCGTCGGAGCGAATGCGAGCGGCCTGGGGGGGGCGATTTATAACGAGGAGAATCTCACACTCACCGACGACATCCTGACCGCCAACGTTTCGCATGGCTCTTCCAGCAATGATGCGGCGGGCGCTCTATACAATTCGGGAACCTTGGCATCGACCAACAATACGTTTTCAGCAAACACAGCCGTCGGCCAGAACGGAATCGACGGACGGACCGTGTTTGCCGCCGGGAGCAACGGGACCAACGGGACCAATGGTGGAAACGCCGGCGGGGCGATCTTCAATGTCGGCACATTCACGTCACTCAATGACACGATCTCTGGAAACACTGCGACGGGCGGTGCCGGTGGACAGGGCGGAGATGGAGCAACGGGAAGTGCATCGATTGGAGGCACGGGCGGTGTTGGAGGCAACGGTGGCACCGGAGGCAACGGTGGCACCACCGCTGGCGCCGTGTACAACACCGGCACATTCAAAATCACGAATGACACGCTGTACGGCAACACGGCCACAGCCGGCAAAGGTGGAGCCGGTGGGGATGGAGGCAATGGCGGGGCCGCAACCTTAACATCAGGTAAAGGCGGTAACGGCGGGAAGGGTGGAAATGGCGGCGACGGAGGCACGGGTGCCGGTGCGGTCTACAATGCCGGCACCGTGCTGTTCGCCCACAACACCATCGTATCAAACAGCAGTGTCACGATTGAGGCCGGCGGCGCGGGTGGCAAGGGAGGCAAAGCGGGCACTGGAGCGACAACCGGCAGCGTCGGTGCAGTCGGTGTCGCCGGCAGTGTGGGAACCGCGGTGGGGGGTGTCGTATTGGCAGGCACCCAAGAGAATGCGATCAACTCGATTTTTACGGGTAATACAGGGACCACGAAAGACAGTGTGTCGGGATCTTTCAATAACGCCAGCAACAATCAAATCGACGGCACATTTGCCAGCATCCTGATCACTGACTCAAAAGGTGTCCCTGTTCTAGCCGATAATGGTGGCCCCACTCAGACGGTGGGTTTGGTCGGAAATCCAACCAACAATCTGGCGATCGGAACCGCGGCCACCTTGACGACTCTGGCCTCCTCCCTTTCGGCCAATACGACGTCGGCTACGGTCACCAGCGTCCGATTTGTGGCAGTCGGCGATCTGCTGCGAATCGACTCGGAAATTGTCCTCGTCCAAGACATTGACGAGACGAATTTGAAGTTGACGCTCGCCCGTGGACAGTTGGAAACGACCCAAACCACTCATGCGGCTGCGGCCGGTGCCTGGCTCGCCACCGATCAGCGTGGCGAGCGCCGATATTCGGCGACCAATTGGACAACACTCTCCGCAGCGATTACGAGTACGTCAGCGACCTCCGCCACCGTGAACAGCTCGACAGAATTCGTGGTAGGCCAATATGTTCAAATTGATTCTGAAGTTATCAAAATTACGGCAATCAGCGGCAACACGCTGACAATCGCCCGCGGACAGTTAGGGACAACCAAAGCCACGCATGCCTCGAGTGCGGCCTTGTTCCAGTCGAGTGATCTGGGGGCCATGGAACTTCAATTTCTGCCCAGCACGACGGTGACGACGGCGGATGACATTGTGAACCCGTATGATAACCAAACGAGTCTGCGCGAGGCGGTCACCCAGGCCAATGCGGATGGCGGCGGCGACACCATTCAATTTGACGCCAAGCTGGCTGGGAAAACGATCGTTTTGACGCAGGGGGAATTGCAGATCACCTCGTCACTGACGATCGCCGGCCTGGGAGCCGGGACACTGACGATCGATGGCAACAACGCATCGCGGATCTTTGATATTGCGGGAACGGGCACGCTTGATGTCACGATCAGCGGCTTGACCTTGCAGCATGGCAATGGAAAAGGCACGAACACCAACGGGTCTGGCGGCGCGATCTACAACGAGGAAAATCTGACCCTTTCGAACTCTGTTCTGGTGTCGAACGTCTCTGTGGGGGCCGCCATCAACGACGCCGGCGGGGCAATCTACAATTCCGGAACGCTGACCTCCACCAGCAACGCGTTCACCGGGAATCAAGCGACCGGCGACAAAGGCAACAATGGCTCAACGGGTGCCGACGGTGCCGCGGGAGGTAATGCCGGCGGAGCCATTCTGAATGCGGGGACATTGAATTCGAGCGGTGATACCTTCTCGGACAACGACGCCACGGGCGGCGCCGGCGGTAAGGGGGGGACAGGTATCGCCGGAGCCGATGGGACCCTCGTCAGCCCGCTGGGTAAACTGGGTGGAGCGGGTGGCACGGGCGGACAAGGCGGAAACGCCAGTGGGGCCGTCTACAATACGGGAACATGGAACGCGACGAACGTGACGATTTCAGGAAACCTGGCAACAGGTGGTGCAGGAGGACTCGGCGGGACGGGCGGCACTGGAGGAGACGGATATAGCGGCCTGATTACGAATGGTGGCAAGGGGGGCGCGGGGGGCACCGGCGGGTCCGGCGGGTCCGGGACAGGCGGCGTCTTCAATTCGGGCAATCTCCTCTTTGTACACACGACCATCGCCGCGAACACGGGCGTCAGTGGCGCTGCCGGCACCGGCGGTACCGGGGGCCTGGGCGGGGCCGCCGGGAAAACGGGTACTGCGGGAGCCAACGGGGGAACTGGTGCCGCCGGGACGGCCGGTGACAGCGTCGGAGGCGTCACCCTCTCCGCAGGCACGGCCAACGCGATTAATTCGATTCTGACTGGCAATACCGGAACGAAGTCCAACAGCTCGGGCAGCTTTACGAATGGCAGCAACAATCAAACCGGTGGCACGTTCTCCAATTTCCTGCAAACCGATCTCGTCGGTACGCCGTTATTACTGGACAACGGTGGTCCCGTGCCGACGATTGCCCTGCGCGGGGGTTCGACCAATTCGACGATCGGTTCGGGAGTCGCCCTCACCACATTGTCGACGACTGTTCTCTCATCGACTGCACCAACTGTGATTTCTGTGAATTCGAGTGCCTACCTGGCCGTCGGCCAGGAGTTGCGCATTGACTCAGAAATCGTCAGGATCGCACAAATCTCGAACAAATCCGTGACGATCCTGCGTGCCCGAGAAGGCACCAGTGCGCAGTCACACAGTTCGGGAGCCAGTCTGTTACTGGCCACCGACGCACGAGGTGTTTTACGACGGACGAGCCCAGATCAGGGCGCTTTCCAAACACTCACCGTTACACTCAGCGCAACCAACACAAACCGGGTCTACACGGGCGGCGCGTATTCAGGCGATGAGTCAACACTTGTTGTGACAGATTCGACCAGCAACAACACGATTCCGGTCACAGCAGAGTATGTCCACTATGCCGGCACATTGAATGCGTCACAGGTAGCCAGCGCGACCCCCTTGAATGCCGCGCCACGGAACGTCGGCGACTATACAGTTGTCGCCACACTCAACAACGTTCCCGGTTACCGAGACACGGACAGTGCTCCTGACTCTTTTTCCATTACAAAAAGGCTCTTGACGATCACCGCCCAACCGGACTCCAAAGAATACGACGGCGACACATCATCGAATCCCACGCCGAGTCTTAGCGGGCTCGCAGTGTCTGATAAGGTAAACGGACTGACACAGGCCTATACATCAAAAAATGCCTATGGGCTTAATGGGAGCGTCGTGTTCGTGACCGGCTACGCTATTAACGACGGAAACAATGGCAACAACTACACTGTTAAAACGGTAACCGGGACGGGGACCATCACTCCGACACTGTTGACGATTACGGCAGCCAAGAATACCAAAGTCTATGATGGCACAACGGCAGCGAGTGCGACACCCACATACAGTGCGCTTAAAGGCGGAGACAAGATATCGGGCTTGTCGGAAGCCTATGTCTCCAAGAATGTCCTGGGGACAAACCGCAGCACGCTGCAGGTGAGTGGCTATACCATCGATGATGGAAACGGTGGGAACAATTACAGCGTCACAAAAGTGAACCGTACCGGGACGATCACGCGCGCCAAATTGACAATCACCGCGACGCCGAATTCCAAACCCTATGACGGGACGACCTCCGCCAGTGCGCTGCCCACCTTCAGCGGGTTAAAAACTTCCGACACGATCACTGCCCTGTCGGAAACCTATGCATCGAAAGCTGTCGCTGGGCTCAATCAAAGCCTGCTCTCGGTCAACGCTTACACAATCAATGACAGTAATAATGGTCAGAATTACAACGTCGATACCGTGGATGCCTTCGGGACGATCACGCCAGCGAACGCGACCATCACGATCGTGCCCTACCACGTCACATACGACGGGCAGACACATACGGCGACTGGGACTGCGACAGGTGTACTGGCAGAAGACCTGACGGCCGGTTTGACCCTTACCGGAACGACTCATACGAGCATTGGTTCCTATGCCACGGACGGGTGGTCATTCCATGATGCCAGTGGAAATTATGCGGATGCCAGCGGCACGGTCGCAGACGCGATCACTGAGGTGCCGAGCCTGTCCGTGACGACGGCCAGCGATATTGTCGATCCGTTTGACAATCTGACCAGTCTGCGGGAAGCCTTGAATTTCGCGAACGCGGATGCGGGCAGCGACACGATCACATTCGCCCCCAACCTGGCGGGTTCGACCATTCTACTCACACAGGGCGAACTGGCGATCACCACATCGATGACGATCAACGGACTGGGAGCAGGTCAACTCGCGATTGATGGCAACAACGCTTCGAGAATTTTCGACATCGTGGGTACGAATTCGCCAATCACCGTTGGAATTGACGGAGTCACACTACAGCATGGAGCTGCAACCGCGTCCGTAGTTCTAAACGATGGCATAAAAGCCAAAAGTGCCGGATTTTTTATCGGCAACGGCGGGGCGATCTACAATGCAGAAATCCTCACGCTTTCGAATAGCGTCATCAGAGATAACGAAGCCGTAAACGGCGGTGGTGGTGGTATCGAAAACGATGGGGGCACCTTGGTCATCTCGAACACCACCGTATCCGGAAATTCTGCGCAGACCGGCGGTGGTATTGATAATCCGAAGGGCGGAACAGTGGTCATGATCAATGACACAGTTTCGGGAAACAACTCCAACAAGGGCGCTGGGGGCATTTTCAACGCCGGCACGTTCACCGCCACGAATGTGACCGTGACCGGCAATACCACGACACTAGGAAATGGTGGTGGCATTGAAACTCGTCTTGGGGTGTTTACGAGTGTCAACAACACAGTCAGCGGCAACATAGCGGGAGGCACAGGTGGGGGTGTTAACATCGGGAAAGGATCATTCCGGGCCGTGAACACCCTCATTGCGGGGAATTCAGCAACCACCGATATTGACCTGTCGGGCTCGCTCACCGCCAATAGCAGCCAGAATCAAATTGGCGGTGTGCTGGCCGACATGATTGCGACCGATGCTCAAGGAGCACCGCTCCTGGCCAATAACGGAGGCCCCGTCCAGACGGTCGCTCTACTCGGGAGTCCCTCGAATCCGGCGGTCGGCAAATCCACGTCAATCGCCACCCTCTCGCTGCCGATTTCGTCGATTTCGGCGACAACTGCCACCGTAAACGACGCCACATTCCTCTCGATTGGACAGTCGCTGACCATTGATACGGAAATCGTACAGATCACAGCCATCAACGGCACAACCCTGACGCTGGCGCGAGGCCAGTTGGGGACCTCTGCGGCCACGCACAGTACAGGGGCGAGCCTGTGGCTGGCGACCGACGCGCGCGGCGTATTGCGGAATGCCGCCTCGGATCTGGGTGCGTTCGAAACACTCCCGGTCAGCATCACTGCGCCGACTGCTCCTGGGGGCGTATACAACGGCACGGCGTATGTCGCCAGTGGTTCAACAGTCTCCGTAGCGAGCCCCAGTTCGAATAACGCAATTCCGGCCCCCATTGCGAATTACGTGTATTATTCAGGGAATTTGAACTCAGCCCAGATCGCCAGTGCCACCCCACTGGCCGGGGCACCGAAAAATGCCGGGACTTACACCGTCGTCGCGATCACTTCCAACGCCCCGGGATACCGAGACGCGACCAGCGTACCGACGGTCTTTACCATTACGCCAGCCGTTCTCACGATCTCGGCGACTACCAATACGAAAGTCTACGACAGCACCACGTCTGCGAGTGCCATTCCCACTTTCAGCGCATTAATTGGAACGGATACCGTCACCGGCTTGAGCGAAGCCTATCTGTCGAAAAACGTCCTGGGTACCAACGGCAGCACGCTGGTCGTAGCCGGCTACACCGTCAACGATGGCAACAACGGTGGCAATTACACCGTCACGACCGCGACGGCCGCCGGAACCATCACGCAAGCCAGTCTGACGATCTCGGCGACAGCCAACACGAAAGTCTACGACAGCACCACGTCCGCGAGTGCGATCCCCACTGTGAGCGGACTCCTCGCAACTGACTCGGTCACCGGCCGAACGGAAGCGTACCAGTCTAAAAATGTCCTGGGCACGAACGGCAGCACCCTGACCGTAACGGGTTACACGGTCAACGATGGCAACAACGGTGGCAATTACACGGTCACGACGGCGACGACCGCGGGAACCATCACGCAGGCCAGCCTCACGATCACGGCCGCCACAAACGCCAAAGTCTACGACAGCACCACGTCCGCCAGTGCCACCCCAACTGTGAGCGGTCTCTTCGGACCTGACACGGTCACTGGTCGAACGGAAGCGTACCTGTCGAAAAATGCCCTGGGCACCAACGGCAGTACGCTGACGGTCACGGGTTACACCGTCAACGATGGCAACAACGGTGGCAATTACACCGTCACGACGGCGACGGCCGCGGGAACCATCACGCAGGCCAGCCTGACCATTGCGGCGGTCGCGAACACCAAGGTCTACGACGGCACGACAACCGCCAGTGCGGTTCCCACGGTCAGTGGCCTCATCGGATCCGATACGGCGACCGGCCTGAGCGAAGCCTACACGTCGCGAGATGTCCTGGGGACCGATGGCAGCACGCTCGTAGTCTCCAGCTACACGATCAACGATGGGAACAGTGGGAACAACTACTCGGTCACTTCCCTGCCCCACGCCGGGACGATCACCAAGTACACGCATCCCGTCGTCTCGACGACCGCTCCCGTGGCCACTGAAGGTGTGGCGTTTGGGCCCACAACGGTTGCCCACTTCGCCGACACGACGGCGAACCCCGCCTCGACCAGCAGTTTTGTTGCCACGGTTTCGACGGGGGACGGCCGCGTGCTGACCAGTCTGGCCAATCCAGACCAGGTCTCCGTCGTCGCTGACCCCGACGGCGGAATTGACGTCCTGTTGACCTACACCTACGCCGAAGAAGCCTCGAATCTGCAGATTTCTGTGCAGATCGACAGCCCGAACAGCACGGGGAGCGCGACCACCGCGGCGTTCAGCGTCGCCGACGCCCCGCTGACGAATACGACCCCGGCGAACACCGTCATCAGTGCCACCGAGGGAGCGGCGATCACCAATGTCATCCTGATGTCGTTCACCGACGCCAACCCTGGCGCCTCGGCGGCTGACTTCAGCATCACCCACCTGAACTGGGGCGGCCTGCTGCGGGGTGCCACGCCCACCGTCCACATTGTGACCGACGGCTCGTATGTCGGAACTGGCTCGGGCTGGCTGGTGGAAGTCGATTCAGTGATCTACGCCAAACCGGGGAATTATGACATCGACATCACCGTCCACGACGCAGGGGGCAACGATGTGGTCAACCACAACACGACCTTCAATATCGTCGATGCGGCGTTGACCGACACCACCTCGCAGACCACGATGCAGGCCGTTGAAGGCTTGCCACTGACCAACCTCGTGCTGATGACCTTCGTCGATGCCGATCCCTACGCGACCGCGGCAGATTACACGGTCACCAGCCTGAACTGGGGTGCCGCGCTGATCGGTGCGACCCCGACCGTTACAATTATCGCCAACCCGAGTTACTCCGGGCCCGGCACTGGCTGGAAGGTTGTCGCCGACACGGTGACGTATGCCGAACCCGGGATGAATAACATCTCGCTCGTTGTGGCAGACATCGGGGGGAACAGTGCCTCGACCGACGCCACCCGCGTCAATGTCGCAGATGCGGCACTCACCGATCGCACGGGAAGCCAGGTCTTCACGGCCACCGAAGGTCTGCCGGTCACCAACCTCGTGTTGATGCGGTTCACCGATGGCAACCCGTATGCCCTGGCTGCCGACTTCAGCATCAGCTACCTGAGCTGGGGCAGCGATCTGGTGGGGGCCACTCCCACGTTGGCGATCGTGGCCGATCCGACTTACACGGGCGCCGGTTCGGGCTGGATGGTGACGGCCGATACGGTCACCTATGCCGAGCGGGGCTTCCACTCGGTCGTCCTGTCGATTCGTGATGTCGATGGCGCCCACGTCACAACCAGTCATCTGGCCTTTGACGTTGCCGATGCGGCGCTGACCGACCAGACGCCGATGACCACGATCAACGGCTTCGAAGGCGAAGCGATCGCTAGTGCCGTGCTGATGCGGTTCAGCGATGCTAACCCCTATGCCACCGCAGACGATTTTGCGGTCAACAGCCTGTCGTGGGGTGGTGCGCTGGCCGGTCCGGCCCCCTCATTGAGCATTCAACCCGACGCGACGTACGCCGGGGCGGGCTCGGGCTGGATGCTGGTCGTCGATGCCGTAGCCTACGCCGAGCCGGGAACGTACTACCTCTCGACGCTCATCCGCGACTTGGATGGGGCCACAGTGGCCACCAACCACACGAGCTTCTCGATCGTCGATGCGCCTCTGACCGACACGACGCCCGTGCAGACGATCAGTGTTCAGGCCGGACAGGCCAATACGAATGTCGTCGTGATGACGTTCAACGATGGCAATCCGTACGCGACCGCCGCCGACTTCAGCCTCAACAGCGTCAACTGGGCGGGAACGCTCTACGGAGCGGCCCCGACGCTGAGCATTGTCGCCGACCCGAATTACGCGGGCACCGGCTCAGGCTGGCAGGTCGTGGCCAACTCGGTCGCCTACCGCCAGACCGGAACGTATACCGTCGCGGTCTCTGTCAATGATGAAGACGGCAGCACCGTGGCCACGTCGAACACGACGTTCCAGGTCACGCCGGCGGCCGCTTCGCAACTCGTGATTCAACAGGGCCCCACCCCGGGGTTTGTGGGAGTTGCCTTGAGCCCGGCGGTCAGCGTGGCGGTCGAAGACCTGTTCGGCAACATCGTCACGACCGACAGTTCCACGGTCACGTTGACCTTGAACGCCGGCACGTTCTCGAATGGTTCCAAGACGGCAACCGCTGCCGCCGTGAACGGCATCGCCAGCTTCAGCAACCTGGTCTTCAGCAACACAGGCACGTACATCCTGACCGCCAGCGACGGCAGCCTGACCAAGGCCACGTCTGCCAGCTTCAGCGTCACGTACACGGCCAGCAAACTGCTGTTTGCCCAAGCGCCCCCGGCCACGGTCACCGCCGGTGTGACTTTCAGTTCGCCCGTGGTGGTCAGCGTCGTGGATAAGAATGGCAACGTCCTGACGGGAGATTCGTCGAACGTCACGCTGTCGACCATGATCGGCACCTTCGCCAACGGCAGCACCTCGGTCACGGTGCAGGCCAATCATGGCCTGGCCACCTTCACCGGACTGGCCATTAATCGGGCGGGCAACGTAGCTCTGCGTGCCGTCGATGGTGCCCTGACCGCGGTGACCTCCAGCAACATCGTCGTCACGCCGGCGGCACCGAGCCAGTTGGTCTTCCAGACCACGCCCACGACAGGCACGGCCGGATTCGGACTCAACACGGCGGCCAAGGTGGCGATCAAAGATACCTTTGGCAACGTGGTCACGACCGACAATTCGACGGTCACACTCGAAGTGGCCAGCGGACCGGGCAGCTTTGCCGGCACCAGCACGATCAGCGTGCCGGCCGTCAACGGCATCGCGACGTTCACCAATCTCGTGTTGAACACCGCCGGCAAGTACACGCTGCGGGCTCTCGACAATACTCTGTCGTCGGCCGAGTCGACGTCGCTGACGATTAACCCGGCCACGGCCACCCAACTGGTACTGCAGACTCCGGCTTCCCTGAGTGGGACGGCGGGGGTCAGCCTGTCGCCGGCGGTGCAGGTCGCGGTAAAAGATGCCTACGGCAACCTGGTGTCGGGCTACTCGATTGTGACACTCACTTTGAGTAACGGGACGTTCTCGACGTTGCAGACCACGGCGACGGCCGGGGTCAGCAATGGCATCGCCACGTTCAGCAGCCTGGCCTTCAGTTCGGCCGGCAATTACACGATGTCGATCAGTGACGCCGCGTTGGGCTTAACCGGCACGTCGATCGACGTCTCGATTTCCTCGGCCGCGGCCCACAGCCTGAGCTTCCTCACCGCCCCCCCCGCGTATGCGACGGCGGGCACCGCTCTGAACCCGGCGGTTTCGGTCGGCGTTCTCGATCGGTACGGCAACGTCCTGGAGAACGACAATTCTTCGTCGGTGAGTCTGTCAATCAACAGTGGCACATTCGCGAATGGTTCCAAGACCATCACCGCCCCGGTGGTGAATGGCGTGGCGACGTTCCAGAACCCGGGACTCGACCTGATCATCAACAAGGCGGGCAGCTATCGGTTCGTCGCCAGCGACGGCAGTTTGCCCACCGCCATTTCCAGCAACGTCACCGTGACGCCGAATGTCGCCAGCCAGATTGTGTTCCAGACCGTCCCCGTGATCGGGACGGCGGGGGCCGTGATCGGGACGGTGGTGAAAGCCGCCGTGGTCGACAGCTTCGGCAATGTGGTCACGAGCGACAACTCGGACCTGACCATCGCTGTCGCGTCGGGACCGGGAGACTTCGCTCAAGAGAGCACCGTGACGGCGACCGCGGTCAACGGGGTGGCCACGTTCAACAACCTGGTCCTCAACACAGCAGGCAACTACACGTTCGCCGTGTCGAATGGCACCTTCACTTCGGCGTCGTCGGCTAACGTGACGATTAACCCCGCGGCGGCGGCCCAGGTGAGCTTCCTGCAGCAACCGACCGACGGCACGGCCGGCATTGCCTTGAACCCGGCGGTCACGGTCGCCGTGCTCGATGCGTACGGGAACCTGGTGACCAACAGCAACGTGGTGAGCCTGACGATCAGCAGCGGGACGTTCAGTACGGGGGGGACCCGGATCACAGCCGGCACGGTCGGCGGTGTGGCGACGTTTAACAATGCCATCGTGAAGACCCCCGGCCAGTACACGGTCACCGCCAGCCTGGGCCTGCTGCCCGTGACGGTGTCCGATCCGTTCAACCTGGTGTAAGGGGAGAGGTACCGCGGCACGCGGGTCCCCATGGGGACCCGCGTGGTGTGGGACAAGTTTGTAACTTGTCAGCGGATGGCGGTC
>JAFEBR010000777.1 GCA_018242565.1 Planctomycetota bacterium
CGCGCGTGATTCGTCGCCCAGCAGCTCACGAGGTGCCTCTTGCTGTCCTGTCCGCTCAGGTTCATTTCGCCGGTTCTCTCGCGATGCTTGGCTGTCGCGGCCAGTTTGGGGCTCATGATCTCCAGCGGGCACCCGGCGACCTACGCTGCCGAGCCCCGATTTGTGGATCTGTCGCTGCTCGTGGCGCCCGAGCTGCCGGGTCCTTGGCCGGCCGGCTGGCCCGCGTTTCAGATCAATCCCTACGAACGAATTGGCAAACTCAGCCCGTACAACAGCGACCTGTTGATCATCGACGGCAACAATGGCACACAGCTCGACGTGCCCCCGCATTCGATTCCGCTGCCCGATTCCAACCTGCCGAACGCCGGCATTCTCGGGCGGATGTATACCGACAAAGTCGCCGCCTGGCAGTTCGGGGGCGAGGCCTGCGTCATCGACTGTCGGGATCTGGTCGATGCCGGAGCCCTCGGCGAAAGCGCGCTGATCAAGCGGGATCGGGTCATCGCCTGGGAAAAGGCGCACCGACCGCTGCGGTTTGGCGACGTCGTGCTGTTCCGCAGTGATTACACCGATAAATACTACAAGCCCTGGCCCGACGGACACCGGTTTATCGCCGCGCCGCTGGAAGCCACGACCCCCGGCTGGCCCGACCCCGATCCCGACTGCATGGAATATCTGGGTGGTCGTAAAGTGTTGACCTTGGGGACCGACAGTGCCAGCATGGGGCCGCTTCCCAAATTGGCCGAGCCCACGCACCTGGCCGGTTTGAAGTACGGCATGATCTGGACGGAAAGCGCGACGAACCTGGGGCAGTTGCCCGAGACGGGCGCGTTCTACTGCATGATCGGTCCGAAACATGCCGAGGGACTGTACAGCGAAGGGCGGGCCTTCGCCGTCGTGGGGGCGCCACTGGCCGACCAACTGATCGCGGCGTCGAAGAATAAGACGGTGGTGGACCTGTCGGTGACGCTGTCCACCGAACTGCCCGTCTCGTGGCCGGGCACGGGGGTGGGCCGGCATCGCAATCCGTACCTCAAGGTGCCGATCATGTTCGCGGCGAACCTGGGGACGTACCACGTGACCCACATGCTGGATGCCAACGCGGGGACGCACCTCGTGCCGCCGGCCTATGCACTGCCTGCTCCGGGATTCGACAATGCCCAGTATTCGCCCGAAGTACAGGGCTGGCTGAAAGAATACGAAGGAAAATTCGGTCGCCGCGGGTTCAGTGACGTGACGGCTGAGAAAGTGCCCCTCGCGCAGACCAGTGGTCGGGCCCGCGTGGTCAATGTAACGCACCTGGTAGGGACGATTCCCCAGGCGAAATGGCCGGCGTCACCGGAAATCACCGTGGCCGACCTGCAGAAGTCTGAAAAGGCACAGGGGGATCTGCAGGCCGGGGATGTGGTGATTCTGCACACGGGGCATACGGATCGGCACTTCCGACCGATGCCCGAGGGGGCGGCGTGTCTGGCGGACCCGCTCAATGGTAAGAGTGAAGGGTGGCCCGCGCTGGGGGCCGACGCCGCGGTCTATCTGGCGGGGCGGGGGGTGCGGTGTGTCGGCACCGATGCTCCCTCGCTGGGAGGGGTGTCTCCCAAGTCGGCGTTATTCACCTACTGGGCACTCGCTTCCAAGGGAGTGGTCGGCGTGGAGTTCCTGACAGGGGTGGACAAAATTGGCAAACAGGCTTATTTCGTGTTCGCCCCGGTCAAGATTCGCGATTGCCATGGTGGTCCCGGGCGGGCGATTGCGTTCAATATCGAATAGCCCGGTTCGCCTGCGCCGAACAGAGCAG
>JAFEBR010000778.1 GCA_018242565.1 Planctomycetota bacterium
AATGAACTCCCGTGCGGCGCAAAGCCGGCGCCAGTGCCAGCCTCCCTGCCCCATTCCCCTCATTTCAAATTTGACCTGATCTGGAAACAAATCCTAATATTGTGTAAGAGAACTGGACTGACAGGGTTCGCCTCGCCCCGCTGGTCCAGAACGGACCAGAACAAAACAGGACGTTTTCAGGGAGACGGGATATGGTGGCCATTGTTGCCAAACCTGACTCATTGCGCGACATGTTCGCAGCCTGTACCGAGTACACGTTTCAGGTCGATCTCGGAATCGCCGACACCCGGCTGACCGATTATCTCACCGACCTGTTGCTGCGATTCACCCGGTTCGACGCCATCTTTCGCTTTCGAAATACGATCGGCCGAAAACTGGAAGACGTCGCGGAAATGATGCTCGAAGCCGAACAGCGCCAGGGGAAACCGCGGCGCGAGATTTATCGTCACATCGGCGATTTCACGCTGTTCTGGACCGGCGTGTATCCCGAGGCGCTGACGCACCTGCAGGCGCCCGATCACCGGGATCACCTGCTCGATTACCTGGAGCAGGGAAAACGGTCGTACTTTCTCGCCAGCATGTACCAGGAGGACCCGTACCGTGACGAGGCCCCCATCCTGCGACAGTTGAGCGAAGAGTTCGAACTGTGCAGCGTAGGCTTGCGGCGGGCGCGCCAGGAATGGGAACGCCCGGCCGCCGCCAAGCCGACCGAATAACGCCTGACACCGCTCCAGAGTCGCCAGTGACCGCGAGTGCAGGCTGGCGCTGCGCCAGCCTCACTGACGGTCCGCGTGTTACTCTTCTTCGATGATTTCGTCGGGTGGCACCCGCGCCAAAGAGACCAGTTTGTCCCCCTCGTCGAGGCGGATGATCCGGACCCCTTGTGTATTCCGACCGATACGGCTGATTTCGCCGGCGCGGATTCGCTGGATAATTCCCCCGGCCGTGACCATCAGCACTTCGTCGTCATCGGCCACACTGGCAACATCGACGACCTTGCCGTTTCGCTCGGTCGTCTTGATATTCCGCAGGCCTTTACCGCCGCGGCGCTGCCGCCGGAAGGACATGCCACTCTTGGCCGCATCCGATGGCTCGTCGCCCGCGGCGTCGGCATTGGCCCCCTCAGCGGCACCCTCGTCGCCTGTCGGCGTAGCGGGAGTCTCGCCCGTGTCGTCGGCGACTTCGCCTTCGTCACTGCTGTCGGCGGAGCCGAATGGAGTCCGTTTGCCATACCCATTTTCGCAGACGGTCAGCAGATCAAGCCGGGGGTCGGCCACCACCATGCCCACCACGTAATCGCCGGCGGCCAGGTCGATGCCTTTGACTCCGAATGTCGCCCGGCCCATGCTGCGGGCGTCTTCCTGCGAGAAGCGGATCGACATGCCGTTCGCGGTTGCAACCAGCAGGTCTTCGCCCGGAGAAACCAGCACGACGTCGATGAGCTCATCGCCATCGTCCAGGCGAATCGCAATGATGCCACCTGACTTGGGCCGGCTGTACTCGCTGAGCGCGGTCTTTTTGACCGTGCCATTGCGAGTGGCCATCACCACCTGGCGCGTGTCGTCGAATTCGCGAACCGCCAGGCAGTTGAAGACCTTTTCGCCATCCTGCAGATTGAGCAGGTTGACAACCGCCCGCCCCTTGGCCGTGCGGTTGAGCAGCGGGATATCGTAGACCTTCTGCCAGAACACCTTGCCGCGATCGGTGAAGAACAGCAGGTAATCATGCGTGCTGGCCACGAAGAGGTGCTCGATCGGATCTTCGTCGTCGGCCTTGGCGCCGGTGATGCCGCGACCACCCCGCTTCTGGGCCTTGTACGTACCGACTTCCATCCGTTTGATATAACCCCGGTGCGACAGCGTTACGGCCATCGTTTCTTCCGGAATCAGATCTTCGCGTGATACCGTCCCCAGTTCTTCGTCGCTGATCGTCGTGCGTCGCTTGCTGTTATATCTCTGGCGGAGATCTTCCATCTCGCCCCGGATGACCGCCAGCAGGTTGGCTTCATCTGAAAGCAGTCGCAGAAACTCGGCAATGTTTTCGAGCAGGGCGCGAAATTCATCGCCCAGCTTGTCGCGTTCGAGACCAGCGAGCGACCCCAGTTGCATCGAGACGATCGCTTCGGCCTGGGTTTGCGACAGCGAGTAATTCTCGGCGACGCCGCGCTCTTCCTGGAAGACCCGGTAACCGTCATCGCCCAGGGCGCGGGCGATCAATCCACCGGGCACCTGCAGCGTTTGCAACCGTACCCGGGCCTCGGCCCGGCTGGGGGATTGCCGAATCGTATTGATGACTTCATCGATGTTCAGTTGGGCGATCAGCAGACCTTCGACCGTATGCTTTCGCTTACGGGCTTCGGCCAGCAGGAATTCGGTCCGTCGGCGCAACACATCAACTCGGTGCCGGACAAACTCCTGCAGCAATTGCTTCAGGCTCAGCGTTTCTGGTCGGCCCGCCACCAGCGCCAGCAGGATAATGCTGACAGTCGTCTGCAATGGCGAGAATTCAAACAACTGGTTCAACACCACATCGCGGTCGGCATCGCGCTTCAGCACGATGTGCAGGCGCACCTGCCATTCGGGGGTGTTCCGGTCAGTCAGGTCAACGATCCGCGAAATCCCGTCGATTTTGTCGTCGCGGACGAGTTGTTCGAGTTTCTCGCGCACCCGGTCACGAGTTTCCATGTAGGGAATCTCGGTGACAACAATGACCTGCGAATTCTTTTCTTCTTCAAAATGCGTGCGGGCCCGCAACGTGATCGTCGATCGGCCTGTGAAGTATCCCTGGCGGATCCCACTGCGCCCGCAGATGATGCCCCCGGTGGGAAAATCGGGCCCCTCGATCTCTTCCAGCAGTTCGCTGATCGAGGCGTCCGGATTGTCGATCAAGCGGATGACCGCCCCGCACGTTTCCCCCAGATTGTGCGGTGGAATGCTCGTCGCCATTCCGACGGCGATACCACTCGAACCATTGACCACCAGGTTCGGCAATCGCGAGGGCAAGACCACCGGTTCGACCCGGTTCTGGTCGTAGGTCGGCACAAAGTCGACCGTGTCTTTGTCCAGGTCGTCGAGCAGTTCCGATGCAACCGCCGACAAACGGGCTTCGGTATAACGCATGGCCGCGGGAGGCAGACCAGCCAGTGACCCGAAATTCCCCTGCTTGTCGATCAGCGTTTCGCGCATAACCCAACCCTGGGCCATACGAACCAGCGTCGGATAAATCGCCTGGTCGCCGTGGGGATGGTAATTACCCATCGTTTCCCCGGCAATCTTCGAGCATTTCGTTCGGCTCGACGAGGGCCCGAGGTTCAGGTCGTTCATGGCGACCAGAATACGGCGTTGGGAAGGTTTCAGACCGTCTCGGGCATCCGGCAGGGCGCGGCTGACGATTACGCTCATCGCGTATGTCAGATAGCTATTCCGCATCTCATCCTGGATGTCCAGCGTACGAATTCGTTCGTCGCTGCCGTTTCCGTCGGTTGACAACTCAACTGCTCCCGGCTCGAAAAAAACACAAGAAACCCGCCTTCCCCACGGGAAAACGGGCCTCGTTCAACGAGTCGAATTTTAACGAAAAACCAGTCGATTCTCAACGCACCGGCGGGCAGGACCAGGCAGCCTCATCGGGCACAAAAAGTCCCTGTGCACATCACTGCCAGACGCATCCAGATTGCCAAGTCGCAACGGTCCCGACTTGAGCCAGGCGACACATAAATCCCGCCCAAGATTCAACTCGAATCGAATGCGGTCCGTCTGAAACAGAGCCCCGGTCTCGTGTCGCAGTCCCAAAATGCCGGATAGCATTTCCGCCGACCGAATTCCTCGAATCAGTCTGATCAATCTCCAGCCTGCGGGACTTGGGTAATGGCCGCCGTCATTTCGACGCGTCACGGCCTCACCGCTGGCGACTTGCCCTGGCCATCAGAAATCCGCAAGCGCCTGATTTTCTCAAAATTTCACAAGCGCATGAAGTAAAACAGGTTACATCGCGACAACGCAGACATTTCTTCGCGTTTCAGAAAAATTCTTGTCCCGCGCCGACCCGTTTTGCCGGTATTCCGCCCGGCAGCCGCCTGCATTCGCGAGGTGCTGCTCCCAACTGCGATGAACCTCGTCGGCTGAATTTCCAAAGACGCCCGAGGCTGGGACTTGCGACTGGTCGCGTTTTGAAAAAAAGTGGGGGAATGTGTGATGCGCGCAGAAATCCTGGATGCCACCAAGACGGTGCTCTTGTTCGAAGACAGCCATTCTCGAGATAGTTCAGTCGAACTGGGGCTGGTGCAGTTTGGGTTTCGCGTGCAGGAAGCGACGAACAGTGCCGAAGCGGTAACCTATTGTCGCCGCAATCGCGGTCAGGTACACGTTGCGGTGGTCGAGGTCGCGGGCCCGACTTTCTCGGGCCGGCAAGTGCTCGATCGTTTGGCAACCGTCGCCCCGGGCATGCCGATTGTCGTCATTTCCGAGCAATCGTGGGACGACCTGTACGAAGCCGGCGTGCTGGGTCTGGAAGATCCTTTCTTCCAAAAGCCGTTCTACCCCAGCCAGCTCGCCGAGGCGATTTACGCTCTGCTCGGTGCCCCCAGCCCAATACGACCCCAAACCAGCGCCGTAATTGCAAATTCCCCACGTCGTTCGCTAGGATATAGCCTGTTTGGCTTAAGAAACATTGCGTTTCTGTAAACAGGCGTACTTTGTCGAATTCGATCAGCCAGTGGATCGTTGATCTGCAGAAAGGTGACGCCGTTGCTGCGCAGCGGCTGTGGGAACGCTACTTCTCCGATCTGGTGAATTTTGCGCGGGGCCGCATCAACAAATCGGCACGGCGCATCACTGACGAAGAAGATGTGGCGCTCAGCGTGTTCGACAGCCTGTGCCGCGGCGCACAGGCCGGCCGGTTCTCCGAGCTGAAGGGCCGCGACGAATTGTGGATGCTGTTGCTCGCAATCACCCGGCGGAAGATCGTCGATCAACACCGGTTGTACGAGCGGACCCAGAAGGGCCCGGGTCTCATTAAGCCGGAATCTGACATTTCCAGAAAGTCCGATTCCACCGAGTTTTTCGAAATTGACGGGATTCGCGATGAGGATCCCAGTCCCGATTTGATGGTCCAGATGGACGAGGAGTGGCAGCGGTTATTGGCCCTGCTGAGAGACTCGACCCTGCGGCGGATCGCAAGTTGGCGACTCGAAGGTTATTCGGTCGATGAAATAGCCAGAAAACTGGGAGTGTTACCCCGGACCGTCAATCGCAAACTGGTTTTGATCCGATCCCGCTGGTGGAAGGAGATCTCGCAGTGACACTCGAACGACTTGCCGACCTGGAACTACAGTACGGGAAGGACCTGTCGGTCAGCGACGAAATCGACCTGATCTGCGACGAATTTGAGCAGGAATGGCAGGCGGGCCGGCCTCCGAAAATTGATGCATTCGTCTCCCGCGTCGATCCGGCCAGCCAGTCGCAGCTCTACAGCGAATTGCTGGCGGTCGACTTGGAGTACCGTCGGCGAATTGCCCCCCCCGAGAAATTTGAAGAACTCTTCAAATTCGGGGGCAGCAACGCCGACATCACTCGTGACCACAACACGGCCGAGACCGTGGCACAAGCCACGACTCAAAAAATCGATCCGCTGACCATGGTGGGCCATTACCAGCAACTGGAGCGCATCGGAGCCGGTGGTTTCGGAACCGTCTGGAAGGCGCACGACACGCATTTGCACCGCACGGTCGCTGTCAAAATCTCCCGCCACCCGCTCGACGGCGGTCATGATCCCGAGCACTTTCTGCGCGAAGCCCGGATCGCCGCCCGCCTGACGCACCCTGGTATTGTCCGGGTCTTCGAAGTCGACTGCGAATCCGAACAGGCCTACATCGTTTCCGAGTTCATCAACGGTTCAAATCTCGACCGCTGGTTCAAAGACACCCAGGGAACGGCAGGCGATGCCGCGGTGGTGTGTCGCAAGATCGCTCAGGCCCTGGAATACGCACATTCTCAGGGGGTGATTCACCGCGACCTGAAACCGGCCAACATTCTGGTCGATCAGAACGGCGAACCGCACATCGCCGATTTCGGCATCGCCAAATGCGTATCGCACGCAACGAAGAAGACAATGGAAGGCCAATTGCTGGGGACGCCGGCCTACATGTCTCCCGAACAGGCCTCGGCTCGCTCGCACGAAGTCGATGCCCGCAGTGACGTCTACAGCCTGGGAGTGATTCTGTACAACCTGCTCACGGAACAGGTTCCGTTCCGGGGCGAGATGCCGGTCATTCTGCAGCAGATCCAGAACGACGAGCCCGACGCCCCCCGCGCCCTGAACAATTCCGTGCCGCTCGACCTCGAAAGCATTTGCCTCAAGGCGATTTCCAAAGCCCCAGCCCAAAGGTATCAGTCGGCCCAGGAACTGGCCGACGACCTCGAGCGGTTTCTGCGAGGCGAACCCACGCTGGCCCGCCCCACCACCCTGATCGAGCGGGCCTGGAACAAACTGCGCAAGACCTCGGCGACCCGGTTGTCTACCAACGGAGCGGCATTTCTGGCGCTGACTCTGCCGCTGGCCTCGCTGCTGCATTGGGGCAAAGCCGCCCCCGAGGCAGGTCCTGCGAAGCCCCCCGCGCCGTTGCGGGTCATTGTGGTCAACGACCAACAGGTCGATGCAGCCGTGCCTGTGCGAATCGTGACCGAACCCGCCGGCGCCCGCCTGGCGATTGCGCCGATCGATGAATCGACCGCTACGCCGATCGCCTCGCGCGTCATCAAGCCGACAGAACTGTCGCCCACCGTTGTCGATCTGCCACCCGGTAATTACCTGATCGTCGCCGACATCCCCGGCTTCGGATTCCATGAAGTTTACCGCACCGTGCCCCGTGAGGGGGAAGGGATGTTCGTCAGCAACCGCATCGCGAGACCCGACCCTGCTGGCGGCGACACCTACGAATTCCGTCCGATCACGATCCTGCCGGATTCTGAAGTTGTTAAGAACCTGGCGTATTTTGCGGGCGGACAATTCGTCGTCGGCGACGACACTCCCGGTGGCCTGACCCAGCATGTATGCGCGTTACCATCGTTTTACTTGCAAACGCGGGAAGTCACCATTGCAGAATTTCGGAGCCAACTTGGATTTATCCCAGAAACATTACAACTTACAAAAGCTGGATTTTCCGAAGAATATCCCATTTGTAACGTGACCTTCGGCTCTGCGCTCGGTTACGCCGAAGAGATTGGATTGCGTCTCCCAACTGAGGAAGAATTCGAATATGCGGCGACGGCGGCGGGTACGCGCCTGGCTCCGTGGGGCAACACCATCCCCCTCGATCGGCCATGGGAATTTGGACCGGCCGGCCAACCAGCGTTTGATCACACCAACACGACGCCCCCAGTTTATGGGCTATTCTCCAATGTCGCCGAATGGACAGTATCAAGGCGTCCGCCACTCCGACCTAACCTGCCGTTGGATGTTAAAGCGAGACACGAGCAAACTCGTGTAATCCGCGGCGGATCTTCGACGGTCTTTTCTCGAGACACGACTCCACAAGCCAACTGGGCAGCAGGTGCTAAGCTGGGTGAAGCCATGTTTCAACAAGATCCATTCGCGGGAGTTGGGTTCCGCTGCGCGCGAAGTGTCAAGCCGCGGTTCCTGGATTGATCTTGTTTCCCGTTTGGCCAACAACGATTCCTACCTGAGAACCCCCGTAAACAGCGGGTCGGCCGTCGGTTGCAGCGCAGGTTGCTCGATTTCTTTCGGCAATCCCGTTGGCCGCTGGTTCGACACGATGGGGTCAGTGCAGTCTGGGCACCCCACTTTGTGCAAAACGTTCGTTGACACATAACCCGTCGGAATGCAGTTCCCATTCGCGTCAATGTTACCCACCTCGTAGTAATACAAGCCACCGAATTTCGCAGCGAGCGCGATCGGGCAATACGACACGGCACCACCCGCGTTTCTGGCCAATTCATTCGCCGGTCCGCCAGCCTGAGCGCTCGACGATCTCATGACCGGACTGACGGTCAACCACGCGGCAATGCAGCAGCAGCTCGCGAATCCCAACCAACCGGCACGTTTCGACATCTTCATCGACTCTCTCCTATTTTAAAGTTTTTAATAAAAACCAATAAAGTATTACTGTTTTCACGAAAAGTAACTTTACTGGTCTCGACGGGGTCCCGCCGGGCTGACAATTTAGCGATTTCTTAAATTTCGCCTATAGGGGTTCT
>JAFEBR010000077.1 GCA_018242565.1 Planctomycetota bacterium
GGGCGCCGAAGCCTGGCGGAAAAACTTGAAGGCCGAATTCAAAGGCAACAAAGGTGACGGCTGGGGTTACAGCGAATCCCCCCTGATTGATGGCGATCTGCTGATCTGCACTCCCGGTGCCGGAACGAACACGATGGTGGCCTTGAACAAAAAGACCGGCGTATTGGTCTGGACGGTCGCTCGACCTGGAGACCGTGGTGCGGGCCACTCGTCTGCGGCGATTGCCACCGTTGGTGGAACGAAGGTCTATGTGCAGGTCACTGCCAGCGGTCCAATGGGTGTCCGTGCCAGTGATGGCAAGTTGCTGTGGACGCACGATATTCCCCAGACGATAGCCGTCATTCCGACCCCGATTATTCGCGGTGACCTAGTGTACTTCGCAGTGGGTTACGGTCGTGGCGGTGGATTGCTGCGGCAGGTTCCCGCTGACGGGGGCGCGGTGAATCTCGACGTCATTTATCCCGTGAAAACGGAATTGGCCAACAAGCATGGCGGTGTCGTGCTGGTCGGTGACAATGTCTATGGCGACTCCGACGACCAGGGGGTGCCCCGTTGCTCGGATCTGATGACGGGAGCCGTCAAATGGAAGAAGCGCGGCACCGGCCGTGGTTCGGCTGCCACGATCAGTGCCGATGGCCATCTTTACATTCTGTTCGCCGACGGAACCCTGGTGCTGGCCAAGGCCGATCCGGCCGATTATGTCGAAGTCAGTTCCTTCAAGGTTCCGGGCAGTGGCTCGCGCCCCAGTTGGGCGCATCCAGTCATTGTGGATGGTCTGCTTTACCTGCGCGAAGACGACACGATTCTGTGTTATGACTTGCGGGCCAAGTAACACGTGCTCGTCTGTGACCTGGATCTTGAGTGGACTCTTCAGCCATCCCGCCGTGGCACGTACGCCGCGGCGGGGGCTGACCTCTTTTAAAGTCTGATGTGAGTCCGTCGGTCGTTGCGCTGAGAACTGACGGCTGGTCCGCTGTTGTTTGGTAAACTGTGATCGAGCTGTGTGACCCCACTTCGCACTCGTTTTGCTCCCAGTCCAACTGGCCAACTCCACCTCGGGCATGTGGCGGCGATGGCGTACGTCTGGGGTCTGGCCAGTCGGCATGGGGCCGCCGTCGATCTGCGGATTGAAGATCACGACCGGGAACGTTGCCGGCCAGAATACACGGCGGAGTTAGAGAGCACGCTGGATTGGCTTGGGTTTCGACCGCTGTCGGGAGGGCAGCACATCGTACAGTCGACCCGTGCCGCCCGATTTGAGCAGGCCTTGGCCCGGTTGCGCGACCAGCAACTCGTCTATGTCTGCCGCTGCAGTCGAAAAGATCTGCTGCCTGCCCGAGACGCGTCGTCCGAACGAGTTTATCCGGGAAAGTGCCGTGAGCTGAATCTTCCCGAGTCGCCGGGAACCGTGCTGCGGGTGCGGTTGCCCGCGGACACAGTGGAATTTTATGACGGACGACATGGCTGGCAGTCACAACAGCCGGCTGCCCAGTGTGGTGACCCGGTCATTCGAGATCGTCTGGGACAGTGGACGTACCAGTTCGCTGTCGTGGTGGATGACCTGGAGGATTACATCAACTGGATCATTCGCGGCGACGATTTGCTGACGTCGACCGCTCGTCAGTTACTGCTGGCCCGGTACCTCGGGCGGACGACTCCGCTGCATGTGTTTCATCATCCCCTGATCGTTAATCCGGATGGGTCCAAGCTCAGTAAGCGCGATCAGGCGGCCCCTCTGGCCGACCTGCGGCGACAGGGACTGTCGCCGAACGAGATCATTGGACTGGCCGTGCGGCGCTGTGGCTTGTCGAATGTCACTGGCGCCATCGACGTTGCCGACCTGGCGGGGTTGTGTGCCGCCTGGGGCTCCGAACAACTGTTCGCCCACCCGTTTGTTTTTGACGGCGCCTGACAGCGAATTTCGGCGGTTGGCCCTTGGATGTGGCGTCTGGTGGGCTGGTTCAGCAGACTGATGGAGGCGGTCGCCAGCTTGTGCCGGGCCAGACGAAGGCGATCGAGCGCACGGTCGAGGTTGCCAAATTGGTTGGGGGATTCTCAGAATGCAGAGCAGGAATTTCTTTTCGTCAGGACTGGTGTGATGCAACAACGATCAACCATCGTCGGTTTGGGTGAGGTGCTGTGGGACGTATTTCCCGATGGTCCCCGGTTTGGTGGCGCTCCCGCCAATTTTGCGTGCAGTGTGGCCGAGTTGGCAGGCGACACCGTGCAGGCCTGCATGGCCAGTGCGGTCGGAACCGATGATTTGGGACGGCAGGCCCGGCAGGCGCTGCAGGACCATGGTGTAGATACACAAGCTGTCGCATCCCTGCCGCAACCGACAGGGACCGTGCTGGTTTCGCTCGACGGGGCCGGTCATGCCAGTTATGAATTCGCTTCGGATACTGCCTGGGACAATCTGGCCTGGTCGCCAGCCTTACACAGTCTGGCCAGCCAAACCGACGCGGTGTGCTTTGGGACGCTGGGGCAACGGAGTGCGTTGTCGCGCGAGACGATCCGCAGCTTTGTGAGGACGGTTCCGGCGACGGCGGTACGGGTCCTCGATATCAATCTGCGTCCCCCGTACTGGACGAACGCGGTCATCGAAGAGTCGTTGCCTTTGGCCAACATCGTCAAACTGAATGACACCGAACTGCCGGTGCTGGCGCAGATGCTTGGTCTGCACGGGTCTGACCGCGAACAGCTTGGGCAATTGGTGGCGCGCTACTCATTGCGCCTGGCCGCGTTGACGCGCGGCGCGGCAGGCTCGCTCTTGGTGTGCAACTCGACCGAGTTCAGCGACTTGCCCGGTCGTCCCACCAAGGTGGTCGATACCGTCGGGGCGGGAGATTCCTTCACGGCCACGCTGGTCGTGGGCTTGTTGCGTGGTCTGCCTTTGGGCACGATTAACGAATGGGCCGGGCGGGTCGCCGCGTTTGTCTGCTCACAAGCTGGCGCGACTCCGCACTTTCCCGGCGAACTCCGCCAGCCTTGAGCGTGGGCTTGTTCGGCAGGTAGGGTCTGGGTGGCGACACCAATCGGGTGCGCCTTAGGTCAGGATTTCGGAAACGACCCGGCACGGTTCCACACCGGTCAAACGGCTGTCGAGTCCCTGGAACTTGAACGAGAAACGCTGATGGTCGATGCCCAGCAGATGCAGCAGGGTGGCGTGGACATCGTGTACAGACACGCGATTCTCGACGGCGTGGTAGCCAAATTCGTCGGTGGCTCCGTAATGGAACCCCGGCTTAAATCCGCCTCCGGCGAACCACATTGTGAACCCTGCCAGGTGGTGGTCGCGACCGTCTCCCTGGGCCATGGGCGTACGGCCGAATTCCGAGCCGAAGACGATGATCGTGTCTTTCAGCATGTCGCGCTGCTTGAGATCGGTGATCAAGGCGGCGACTCCCTGGTCGACTTCCTTGGCCGTCCCTTCCGAATGCGCTTTGACGGCACCGTGGTGGTCCCAGTCGCGGTGGTAGAGTTGGATGAAGCGCACACCCCGCTCAGCGAGACGCCGTGCCAAGAGACAGTTCGAGGCGAATGAACCGTCGCCCCCTTTGGTGCCGTACAAGTCGAAGACGTGTTGAGGTTCTTTCGAAACATCCATCAACTCGGGAACGCTGGTCTGCATCCGGAACGCCAGTTCGTATTGGCGAATCCGGGTAGCGATTTCCGGGTCATCGAGACGCTGCTGGGCCAGTCCGTTCAGTGACTGAATGGCATCGACCACTTCCCGTTGCTGACCGGTCGAGACACCCTTGGGGTTACCCACGTAGAGGACCGGATCGCCCGTACCGCGGAATTCGACCCCCTGATATTGGCCGGGGAGGAAACCGGAATGCCACTGACGGGCCGCGATGGGCTGCCGCTGGCCATACTTGCCCGTGGAAACCATCACCACGAAACCCGGCAGGTTTTCGGACTCAGCACCCAGGCCGTACAGCAGCCACGAACCCATCGCCGGACGACCGCTGTTCATCGACCCCGTATTCATGAACGTGTGCGCCGGGTCGTGATTGATGGCTTCGGTCGACAGTGATCGCACAATACAGATATCGTCGGCACATTTCGCACCGAGGTTGGGCCAGATTTCCGAAATCGACTGCCCCGACTGGCCCCATTGGCGGAACGCATGCTGGGGCGCAAAGCAGTTGAGTTTCTGCCCCTGCAACTGGGCGATCTGCTGCCCTTTGGTAATCGATTCGGGCATCGGTTGGCCGTGCAGTTCAGCCAGCTTCGGCTTGTGGTCGAAGGTTTCCAGGTGGGTCATGCCCCCGGCCATGTACAGCCAGATGATCCGTTTCGCTCGCGGCGCGAAGTGCAGCGGATTGATCGTACCTTTGGAGGCCGTGGTGGGTGAGGAATCGGCACCGACGCTGGTCCGGGCCAGTAAAGAACCGAGGGCCATCGAGCCCAGGCTGATACCTTGCCGTTGTAGAAACGTGCGGCGCGAAACGAGATCAGACACAGACAGCATGATGGATTCTTTCGTAAGCTCAGGTGTGGTGTGCGGGCCAGCGAGCCGGTGCTGCCGATTCGGTTAATAGCGGGTGATTGACTCGTGCAGGTTCAAAATGGCGCGCGCCACGTTGGACCAGGCGGCCTGGGTGGCCGGATCGATATCGGTCGCGGGGGGACGGGCCCCCTGCTGCAGCAGGTCTTTCGCCGCCTGCGGGTTCTGCTGGTATTCCTGCAACTGCGCCGCGAGCAGTTTATCCAGCACCTGAAACTCGGCATCGGTGAGCGGACGCGACAGGGCCCGGCGGAAAGCAAAGTCGAGTTTTTGCCGCGTGTCGCCCGGGTGGCGCAGAATCACTTCGGCGAAGGCCCGGGCCGCTTCGACATAGGTCGTGTCATTGAGCAGCACGAGTGACTGCAGCGGGGTATTGGAGCGCGCCCGATCGGCCGTGCATTCCTCGCGACTGGGGGCATCGAAGGCCAGCAGGCTGGGATGCAGATACTGCCTTTGCCAGTGGGTGTACAATCCGCGGCGATAGAGTTCATCGCCCGCGCCGTTCTGCCATTCCCGCTGGGGGAAATTCAAATAGGCCCAATATCCCGGCGGTTGATAGGGGCGTACGCTCTTGCCGCCGATGCGCGAGACCAGGAGGCCGCTGATTGACAGAGCATTATCGCGCACCAGTTCGGCGTCGAGGCGGAAACGCCCCTGGCGGGCCAGCCAGCGATTGTAGGGATCGCGGGCCCGCACCTCGTCCGAGACGACGGAAGATTGCCGATACGTATGGGACATCACCACAATCTTGATCCAGCGTTTGAGATCCCAACCGGTATCGACCATCCACTGGGCCAGTTCGTCGAGGAGTTCTGGATGGCTGGGCCATTCCCCCTGGGCACCCAGGTCGTCGAGTTTGCGCGACAGGCCAGTGCCAAACAGCAGTTTCCACAGGCGATTCGCCAGCACGCGGGCCGGCAGCGGTTGTTCGGGAGACACGATCCATTTCGCGAGGTCCAGCCGGTTCAACCGGCGATCTGCCCGGGTGGCGCCGGCAAACAGCGACGGGAAGGCCGGTTCGACGACTTCGCCTTGATCATCCATCCAGTTGCCCCGGGCGAGGACTCGGACCATCCGCGGTGCGACCGCTTCGGTGATCAAGGTCGACGTCATGGAGGATTCCAGATCCTTGAGTCGCTTTTCGACTTCGGCCAATTCGGTACGCTGCGGTGCCAGGGCCGGTGCGATGCTGCGGAAATAGGCGGCCAGTTGTCCCTGCTGATCGGGCGTGCGATCCGCCTCGGCTTTCGCCAGAATCTCGACGATGGCCGCCGGCGGTTGGTCGCTGATGCGCACCGGTCGCGGGGCCGTCGTCACCGACAACCGGAATTTTCCGATCGTATGCCGCGGATTGTCGTGGGCCTGGACGAGAGTCAGTTTGAGCGTGTCACCCTCGGCGAGGCTGACGTCTTTCGTGGTTTCGAAAATCGCGGTCTGTGGCCGTCCGACCTGTTCCATGATGGCCCAGCCCCAGTTGGGGCCCTGGGCATCGCCATCGATGGCGGCAGCAATGGCCCATTTTTTGAAAGGATTGTTGCCGGCCGCACCGGTCTGCTCATAGGTGGCCGAGGCGTTCTGCAGCGGAATCGCAATCGCGTCTCCCTGGGCGGGTTGCAGGCTGGCTTTAAATTCTGTGAGGACAAAGTTCCCGTTATCGGCTCGCCCGGGGCCTTTCTGCGGCAGCGAATCGTCGGGCAGCACTTCCAGTCGAATCGCCGTCACGGCGCCGGGGAGTTGCCGATACGTGACCGTATACGATTCGCTGGCCGGGCTGGGTCCGCCCGCCAGAATGGCCTGGTCAGGTTGCACCGTCAGGACGGCGCCCGATTGCGAGGTGACAGTGTCGGGTTTTAGGGCCACCCAGGAAATTCGCGTTTTTTCCCAGTCTTTCTGGGCGGCTGCGAGTTCCGGCGTGGGCCGATCGAGCACAGTGCGCAACTCCGCGGCCCGCCGAGTCAGTCGACCCTGTTCGGCCTCCTGGTCGGCGGTCGGTACCTTGATAAAGGGCCCCCAGTTTCCGTCGGCGTTCGCGCCGGAGTAGAGACCTCGTTCTTTA
>JAFEBR010000779.1 GCA_018242565.1 Planctomycetota bacterium
CCATTCGTTAGATCCGCTACAAATTACCAGACCTCTAGGAAGCCTGGAGAAGATGGTCAATTTCAAATCCAGAGACGGCCTGCCCTCTCTCAGGCCTGGCTTTGGCCCCGCTGAAAAGCTGCCAACACCCCGAAAAATGCGGGGATTTTACCGAAGACCGTGATTGGCTCCGGCGTCGACCACCAGCAACGCGGCTTGACATGATGGGCAATTTCCGGGTATCAACCCGAGCGCTGTCCTCTCCCCCTTCGCGAACCCTTACCTCTGCGTTTCCCAGGGTGCTATTGGCCCACCTTCAGAACGGCCAAGTCGGGTCTTGATCCGATCAGCACCAACACCAATCTCACCGACTGAATTTGCCCCCCAACCGGGATCGCAATTCCCTGCCTGCAGATCATTTCCGACACGTCACAACTGACATACCGCCGCTTGTGAGTCGAACAGAAACATGGATGTTTTGCCTCGCCCACTGGCACAATTGAGTGACCAGATCCGCCACCTGGGACCTGCCGCCAGAATTCAACTGGTGGTCATTCCCTTGCTGGTGTTGGTTGGGTTGGGGGTCATGTTGCACCTGGGGGGCAAGTCCGCTGAAGAAGCGCTGATGTCAGGGCGGACGTTAAACACCGAGGAATTGAAAGCCGCCGAAAAGGCATTTCAGCGGTTGGCACTCGATCAGTACCGCATCGTCGACCGCAAAATCCTGGTCCCCAAGACGGAAGCCGCCCGTTATCAGTCCGCGTTGATGTCCAGCGACGTGGGCGTAGCGGACACCTTCGGCAAGGAATTCGCAAAAGCCCTCGAGACGAATCCGCTGTTTGCCGGAACAGGCTCTCAACAAGTCGATCGCATGGATCTGGCACGGGCCCAGGTTTTGACAAACATGATCAAAGCCATCTCGTACGTGGAAGACGCTCAAGTCGTCTGGTCCCGCGCCAAGGGGCGTTCCTTCAACACCACGCAACGAATGACGGCACTGCTCACCGTGAAACCGCGATCGGGGCAGGAACTGACGGCCGAACGGGCGAAAACTCTGCAACAGGCCGTTGCCGGGTGCTTTGGCATGCAGGCCGAAGACGTGACCGTTCTGGATGGACGCAGCGGGATCTCAGTTCGGGTCGATATCGCCGAGTCTTCGCGCCAGTCCGAGCATCTGTCAGCCGTTCGGGAATACGCCGCTCACTACCAGCAGATGATTTCTGAAGCGCTCAAAGACATTCCCAACGTGATCATCGCGGTGAATCCCGAAATCGCCAGTCCCGCGCTCTCGGAACGTACCAGTCCCCAATCTCAGCCGAAGTTGCAATCGCTGCAGGCGACGATTTCCATCCCCAAAGATTACTACCGTGAAGTCCTGTCCCGAAAGCAGTCTCGCCCGCTGGAGAAACACGAATTGCGATCGCGACTGCGCCAGATCCAGGTGGATACCGAGCGCGACGTCGAGCAACGGATCGCCCGCCTGTTACCTGGCACGAGCCACGACTTGAAGCAAAACCCGATCAAGGTGAGTTCCTACGAGCGCCTCGATGCCAATGAACAACCGTCGGCAATCGATTCGAAACCGTTTGAACAACTTTCCCGCTGGACCAGGTCGTGGGGTGGGTATGCAGTCTTATCCGTCATCGCCTGCACGGCCCTGTGGACCTTGTTCCGCAATCCCGAAGCCCCGCGCGCGAATGTTGCCCAGCCGTCAGAGGCCAACAGCCTGATGATTCCGGCAGACAACGCGCTCGAGACCCTGACCGATTCAGAAGAACTTCCGCTCCGCTCGCATC
>JAFEBR010000780.1 GCA_018242565.1 Planctomycetota bacterium
ACGATCCGGAATTGATCTCGCAACTGGTGGCTGGTGTTTGTGCGGGGTGTGAAACCGCTGGTTGCGCGTTACTCGGGGGTGAGACAGCGGTCATGCCCGATTTGTACGCGGCGGGTGATTTTGACCTGGCCGGATTTTGCGTGGGCGTCGTCGAGCGCAAGCGGTTGATCGATGGGAGTTGCATCAAGCCGGGTGATGTTGTGCTGGGACTGGCATCAGCCGGCCTGCATTCAAACGGGTTCAGCCTGGTGCGCAAAGCCGTGTTCGACCGGGCCGGCCTCGGGGTCGATGACTACGTGGAAGAACTCGGCCAAACGGTCGGACAGGCACTGTTGACCCCCACCCGAATTTACGTCAAGCCGATTCTGGAAGCGCTGGCCTTGAAACGAGGCAAGCCGATCTTCCGGGGTTTGGCGCACATTACTGGTGGCGGGTTGGCGGACAATTTCGAACGCATTCTGCCGCCGGACTGTCGAGTGACTCTCGATCGATCGGCGTGGACTCCACCCCCCATCTTTTCCTGGTTGTCCCGGATCGGCAACATCGAACGCGAAGAAATGTTCCATGTCTTCAATATGGGAATTGGTTTCACGGTGGTGGTGCGGCCTGGCGATGCGGCGTCTGTGCAGGAGTTGCTGGCCACGCATGACATCGGGACCTGTATACTGGGAACGATTGAAGCGGGTGAACGCCAGGTGACGTGCGTGAACTGAACTATGACTGCCCCTGCTTCCCGTCCGCATTATGGTCGCGTGTTTGCCACGTTTTTTCGCAACTCCCTGGTTCGCGAGATGGCGTTTCGTGGCAATTTCCTGATCGAAGTGCTGACCAATGCGTTCTGGTTCGCGTCGCAACTGGTGTTTTTCACGCTCATTTTCGGCAACGTCGAGTCGATGAACGGCTGGACGCGGTACGAGTATTTCGCGTTCATGGCGACCAACATGATCGTGAATACGGTCATGGAAGCGTTCTTCATGCCGAACTGTGCCAATTTCAGTGAACTGATTCGTACCGGCAATCTCGATTTTGCACTGCTCAAACCGATCGACACTCAGTTTCTGATCTCATTTGAGAAACTCGACCTCGGGGCACTCTGTCATGTGTTGCTGCCGTTGTCGCTGCTGGGGTACTCGTTGCACCAGTTGGGCTGGCCCGTCACCGTGTTGAGTGTCGTCACGTACGTGGGACTGGTCTTGTTGGGAATTGCCTTTTTCTACAGTCTGATGATTGTGCTGGCTTCCACGAGCGTCTGGCTGGGACGCAACCAGGGACTGTATGAGTTCTGGTTTTATATCACCGTGTTTGCCCGGTATCCTCGAAATATTTACGGCGGATCCCCTGCGGGACTCGTTCTGCAGATGATCTTTTCGTATGTCATCCCCATTCTGCTGATGATCACCGTGCCGGCTGAGGTCGTGGTGGGTAAGCTGCTCCAGCCGTCGTGGATCATGTTGGTGACCGTTGCAGGGGCTGTGCTCGGGCTGATCCTTTCTCGCCGGTTCTTTTACTACGCTCTCAAGAGCTATCGCAGTGCCAGCAGTTGAAGCTGGGGGCCAGGTGCGCAAGGGGGCGACCCGCGGTGTGGGGGCGGCGCCTGGGCAATGTCTGCCTTGAGGTCACCGGCGGCCGCGAGATTATGAAAGGTGCCACAGGTGGGCCGATTTGTGCCCCCCAAATCGATGGCGCCGCTCGCGGCCAACCTGTCCTTACGTTTTGCTTTTGAGGTCGACGCCCAAATCGGCCATGAAAAACTGCATATCCTGCCAGACGTCCTTTTTGGCCGGTGGGTTGCGCAGCAGGTAAGAGGGGTGATACGTGCATAGGACCTTGGCCCGGCCGAATTGCATGAATTTTCCTCGAAGTTTGCCAATCGGCAACTTGGTCGAGAGCAGATTCTGGGCTGCGACGGTTCCCCAGCAAACGATGTATTCGGGGTCAATGACAGACAGTTGGCCCAGCAGGTACTCTCGGCAATTCGCACATTCGGGTTCGGCGGGCGGACGATTGTTGGGGGGCCGGCATTTCAGGATGTTGCAGATGTACAGTTCTTCGCGTTTCAGCTTCGAGGCCGTGATGATCTGGTTCAGCAACTGACCGGCACGGCCGACGAAGGGCTCTCCCTGCGCATCTTCGTCGGCACCCGGGGCTTCGCCAATAAACACAATTCGGGTGGTGGGATCTCCGACACCAAACACCGTCTGCGTGCGGGTGCTGGCGAGTTCATCGCAGCGACGGCACGCTTTGACCTGTTCGTTCAGCACATTGAGTGCGGCCTGGGCTTGAGCACGAGAGCGGGGCGACTTGGGCTGGGGCATATCTGGCGGTGTTGAGTTGTTTTCGGTTGGTACCTGAGGTGCCTTGGCGGGCAGGCTGCGAACTGGTGTGGAGTCGCCGGTGGTCGCTGGGATTCCCGTTGCGGACGCGGCCGGCCCTGTGTAACGCTGCGGTGTCGCCTCTTCCCTCTGGGCAGGCAAAGTGGAGATCGCAGGACTGATTGTTGGTGGCTGTGGAATCGGCGTCGCAATTACGGGCGCAGGTTGCGACACCGGCGAGACCGCCTTTGGCGCAACGGGGGCGGGAGCCATTTCCGCGGCCGGTCGGGCTGCAGAGGACCGGGCCGGGATCGTGCCGGCGGGCGCAGTGGTCGTCGCTTCGACCACAGATTTTTCCAGGTGAGTTAGCCCGGCCCGCGACAGGATCTCAAGTTGCTGACGAAGTGCACGCATCATATCGATCAGAAGTGGCCGTGAATGCCGCGCGTCCATGTTGAGGCCAAGTTGTGTCTCATCTGACAGTTGGGAAAATCATTTCCCAAGCAGCGTATCGAAATCCCGGCCGTCGGGCTATGGCGGAACCGTCAACTTTATTTCGTGGGTTTCCGCTTACCGGTTGTCGCGGCGTTTTTGAACGAATTGTACCAGCGACGCCACGCGGATTCGTCGTAGCCGAAGTCTTCGCCTGAGATCAGATTCAGTGCGGTCAGCACCGATTCATTCTGTTCATCTTTTTCGTACGTGACTTCTTTCATACGAACGGGGGTGGCGGGCGTTTCGACACGCACTCCGTAGGGCAGTTGCCCCGTGGCCAGCAGCGCCTCGATATTGGGGGGCAGGATGCCTGACTGTCCGGCGGGAACGGAACCACCGGTCGAGGTCATCGTGAGGGGTTGATCGGGGACCAGTTCTGTATAGGTGTGGCGGGTGATGAGAGCATCGATCAACTGGGGCACGACCGCTTCGGTTCCCAGTTGCGACAGGGCATCTCCGGCACGATTGACGACGGCGTTCTCACGATTGCGTAAGGCCCGCAGATACATGGGCAGTGCCTTGGCTGCATTGCGAGCGCGGAGTCCAGCGACGGCGGCTTCCCGAACCTGTCGGGATTCGTCCCAGAGCGATTGCAGGACCAGCGGCGAGACCGGTTTGTCTCCCTCGATGTTTCCGAGGATTTTCACATACAACAACCGGCGCTCCGGATTTTCTGACTCTTTAAATGTTCGTGATAATGCCGCCACGGCGTCGGAATCTTCAATGGTCTGCAACTGGGCCAGGGCTTCGGATCGCCGATCGGCCCGTTCGCCGTCGAGCCAGCCTTTCCACATTCGCACTTTCTTGAACCAGGTCTTCTCCGCTTCAGATTCCCGGGCATCCTGCTGAAGTTGTTCGAGTTGCTGCGGCAAAACGTAGCGACCTTTGTGTTTCACGTAGCCTCGTTCGGACATCAGTTCATCCTGGCTCTTCCATTCGCCCGTTTTCTTGTCGCGGACATGCCCCAGCGCCCGGCGGGCCTGGAGATGAGTGGGTTCCAATTCGACGACGGTTCGCAGATGGACTTCACGCTCTTTCGACAGACCCTTCTTGCGGCACCATTCCGCCAATTCCCATTGAGCGGCCAGCGTCTGGGGAGTGGACCGTCGCAACGTTTCGTATTCTTCCAAGGCAGGGCGCCGACGAACGACGGTGTCGACCGCGTTTCGATCAACCAGAATCGTGGCACCCGACAGCGCGCGAATCTTGATCACTTCGGGCAGTGACTTGGCCTTGTTGTCGATCTGGAGTTCACCCCGGATTTCGCCCCCCGAACGCAGCGTCACGACATCGGCTCGAGACCTGGCGGGGGCACAGACACTCCCGCAGGCCATGCCGATCAGGAGCAGTGCAACGATGCGTGGTGTCATGTCCTTCTCTTTTCTGCAGGCGGGGGTGGGGTTCGCATGCGATTCCGCGATTATCGCAGTTTTCGCGAACCGCCTGCTTCTGCCTGCTGTGTGCATTGTACCGCTCGAATTGCCGGACCTACAAGAAAGAGTTCCTGAGCCATGGTGATCGGTCTTGTTCACGAATCTGGCTGGTCGATGAAATCGCAAGACCGACGGTCGTCCTTCGTGGCTGCGCGGTTCTTTTCGATCGGTGTGTCAGGTTTTACGACAATTCCAGGCCTGTCGGCTGGACGCGTCGTGCCTGGCGTAGCGATTGAGCATGGGAATTGGCGAACTGTCGGCAGATGAAGATGTCTTGCGCGTTCCTGTGACACGGGAAAACTTCCCTCTGGCTTACGGTTGTGGGGGATGCTTAAGATGGAACGAAATCGGCTGAAAACGGCCGATTCGACTGATGTCCCATTGGCTGATCGTGCTGCGGCACTTGTCGGCGGGGCAGGATGGTCGCTGGTTAACGTGTAAAACGGTTAGTTTTCTTGGCTCGGTTTCTTACTGGGAATTTCGGACAATGCACCTGATCCGCATCGCACTGTTGTCTGTTCTGATGGGTTTGACAGCCGTCAGCCAGGCCGCCGCTCAGGCCTCACTGGCTCGCGAATCCCAGTTGCCGAGTGAACAGGCGTTGAATCGTCTGGGGCTGACCCGGAAATGGTGGAGCCACGCCACAATCAATGTGGCCCGCGACAAGCTGGCACACATCGTGGTCGATGAATCGCACCTGTTTCTGCAGTCGACCAGCGGTGCCATCTCCGCGTTCCACTCAGATACTGGGAAATACCTCTGGACCCGTCAGGTCGCATCTCAGGACATGGCGGTGTTTCAGGCCGTCACGAATGATTCCTTGCTGTTCGTCGTGAACGGCATGCAGTTGTTTGCCTTGAACAAAGAAAACGGCGACGTGAAGTGGAAGCTGCGCATGCCAGGCATGCCTGCGTCTCCGCCGACCGCCGATGAACAACATGTTTACGTGGGTTTCATCGATGGCAGTCTGTATGCCTTCGACCTGAAACGCACGCAGCAACTTTACAGTGCCGGGAAGATCCCGCAGTTTTCGGACTTGGCGATGGTATGGCGTTACCGGACGAGCCAGCCGATTACCGCGCCGGCGGTGACTGGTGAAACCGTGGTGGCCTTTGCCAGCCGCAATGGATCGTTGTATTCGGTGACGAAAGATCTGCGTCGTCTGGTCTTCCAGTTTGAAACGGATGCTGCCTTGTCGGCTCCGTTTGTGCGTTACCGCAATCAGTTGCTGGTCGCCTCGGAAGACTCGAATTTTTACTCGCTGCACATGCAGAAAGGCACTCTCGGTTGGCAGTTCACCGCCGGGACCGTCATCCGCCGTGCACCTGTGCTGATCGAGCACGACGTGTATCTCTTCCCGGAACAAGGGAACATGTTCAAGCTCTCGGCAGATACCGGGGTGCCGGCGTGGTCGATTCCCCGCGTGCGGAATTTCCTGGCGGCAACCCCGGGGCGGGTGTACGTCGTCGACAATCGCAACAATCTCGTCGTGTTGTCCAACGATCATGGCGAGATTCTGGGTAAGCTCTCGCTGGGGGGCTTCACGCAGCATCTGGCGAACGATCGCAGCGACCGCATCTATGTGGCGACCGAACGGGGCCTGGTGATGTGTCTGCACGAACGTGGTCGCGAATTCGCCCGCTTCCACAAGTATCCTGACCGTCAGCCCATTCTGCCCGAGTTCGCTCCGGATGAAGGCACGACAACTCCCGCGGGTGAACCGGCTGCCGAAGAGTCGGGTGAGATGACGGGTGAAGAAACGCCGGCCACGGAAAATCCCGCCAGCGAAGACGAACCTGAAGCGGCGGCGAAGCCTGAAGAGAAACCCGAAGACGAGCCCGCAACGGAAGAAGGTGCTGAAGCGGAAATGAAAGAAGAGGCTGCCGGAGAGGCTCCGGCTGCCGAAGAACCCGCGGCAACCGAGGAAACAGAAGACAAGGCTGACGCGGAAAAGGGCGAGGAAGAAATGCAGGCGGAGGACGCTGACCAGGAAAAACCGGCCGCGGCAGACGAGTCAGAGGAGTCGGAAGAAGCGGCGCCTGAGAAAACCTCGGACGAAAAGCCTGCCCAAGAGTAGCATGGGTCGCAGCCGGATCGGCTGTGGCGTGCAGAACATAAAATGAAACCACGGCGAGAAGAGCATCTTCCCGCCGTGGTTTTTTGTTGGTACTGGCGGCCGCAGCGTGCCAGGTCGCCGCTTGGCCTCAGGCCACAGTGACTGTCGAGTCGAGATAAACATCCTGGATGGCGTGAAGCAGGTTGACTCCGTCGGCCAAAGGACGTTGGAAGGCTTTGCGTCCGCTGATCAGGCCCATGCCACCGGCACGCTTGTTGATGACGGCGGTTCGGACGGCTTCGGCCAAATCCGATTCGCCTGCCGAGGCCCCACCGGAGTTGATCAGGCCGATCCGCCCCATGTAGCAGTTGGCGACCTGATAGCGACACAAATCGATCGGATGGTCCGTGGTCAGTTTTTCATAGACCAGCGGCGAAGTCTTCCCGAATTTCAGGGCGTTGTAGCCCCCGTTGTTTTCGGGAAGTTTCTGCTTGATGATGTCCGCCTGCAAGGTCACGCCCAGGTGGTTGGCCTGCCCCGTGAGATCGGCGGCGAGATGGAAGCCTTTTTCCGGGGTCGTGAATTTTGAATTCCGCAGGTAGCACCAGAGAATCGTGGCCATGCCCAGACTGTGCGCTTCATCGAAGGCCTCGGCGATTTCGATAATCTGGCGGGACGATTCGTCGGAACCGAAGTAGATGGTGGCCCCCACGGCAGCGCAGCCCATTTCGTAGGCGCGTTCGAC
>JAFEBR010000781.1 GCA_018242565.1 Planctomycetota bacterium
AATATGCTGCGGATCGACCTGGCTGAACCGGGCCGCCGAGATGACCCCCGACAATTGCAACGGGGAATTGGTTCCCGAATAGGTTTCCAACTGCGAGAGTTGGCGTAAGGGGAACTGCCCTTCGAATTTGATGGGGAGTTCCCACTCTTTGAACGGAGATTTGCTGAAGTCGTCGACCCGGCTGGCGAGCGAAATCAACAGGTGCCCTCCCTGACGGACCCAGTCGCGTAACTCGGCACTTCGTCGGGGATCGAGTTGGTTGAATACGGTCGACGTTGCACCCGTTGGCAGGATGAGAAGTTCAATCGATTCCAGGGACGGCACGCGCTCGGGGAGTTCGTCCAGCGATTCGACAGTCACGACGCGCGGTTCGCCGGCCGGTGTGGCCGGGTCTGGCCCTTTCGCGGCGTCACCTGCCAGGCCGGGCAGGCCCACCGAGATCCAGATCGGGGTGTTAAGTTGCAGTGCCGGTCGATACGGCGAGTCGGCCTCGTCCGCGGTGGAAAGTCGCCGGGTTTGCTGCACTTCTCCCTGGCTGTTCAGAACGCGAACCTGCAGATCGGATTTCAATCGGCCGGCGCGCATGCTGGTTTCCACGCGGGCGAGGGTGCCCGCTTGTAACCTGATCTGCCGAGGCGGATAGGCCACGAGGTTGTCATCCGCGTCGGGGGCTTCGACGACAACAGAGACATCCTGGTCGATGGATGATGTCAGCGTGACCCAGACGGGGGTCCATTCGCCCACCTTTCTCCAGCCCTGAAATCCCGCGGCGATCTTGTCGATCTGGATCGTTTTGGCGGTCGGTGCCGGGGATTTCGCCGTGGGGTCCTCGGCCTTGGCTGGGCGCACAGTCGCGAACCAGAACAACAGGCCTGGCAACAGCCACCAGACGAGGCCCCGTCGCCGGGCCGGGTCGGAAAAACGGAAAGAATTCAAAGCACGCCTGAAAGTCTGGAACAGAAAAGTCGGGAGAAAATGTTGTAGTGAATCGTTTGCCGGCCGACAACGCGCGGGCGGAACGTATTTTGCGGCATTCCCGGGTCCAGGAGCGTGCTGCCGGGCACTCTGCCAAGTACGCCAAAGTGGGGAGTTCTGCTGGTTTCTCTCCCCGCGGGCTCGGCGTTTTCAGAGTTCGGCGGGCAAATCGCACGGTTTCAAGGCGCGAATGGCAGTCCACCGGGGGGCGATTCGGCAACTCGGGGGCACGCGATGGCTAAGGCTTTTCGGCCAGGTCGCAGGCACAGACGAATTTGCCACAGCCTGGGCAGCCTTGGCCGTATTTCTCCAAAACGGCCTGTTCCAGATCGACGCCGGCGACGTTGGCGATCGTGGCCAGCCAGGCGAGTACGTCGGCGAATTCGCGGGCCAGTTCCTGGGGCGTTCCCTCGCGGAGTGCTGCGGCGAGTTCCCCGACTTCTTCCATCAGCCACATGAACGTGCCATCCACGCCTCGGGCTTCGTCTTTGGAAGAATACATGGTTCGGATGAGCGATTGCAGATCCGAAAGGGAAAAGGGCCGTGATTTCGGGTCGTTGGTCGGAGTCGTCATCGTTGGTTCAGTTTCCAGTCAAAAGCCAGATCGAGGGCCGGGGGGGAGTGAGTCAGGGCCCCAACGCTGATGCGTTCAACTCCCGTGCGGGCAATGTCGGCGACCGTGGCGAGCGAAACACCGCCAGACGCCTCAAGTTCAACCTGTGGGGCGTGCTGATCACGCCAGGCCACGGCCTGGCGGAGTTCCTCCAGCGACATGTTGTCGAGCAGGACGATCTCGGGTAATCCCTGCAGGGCGTCCTTAAGCTGTTCCAGAGTATCGACTTCAATTTCAATTCGCAGGCCTGCCGGTGATTTTTGGCGAGCCGCTCGGACTGCCTCGGCGAGTGACTGGCCGGTGCCGGTCTGCCAGCCCGCCAAATGGTTGTCCTTGATCAGGACCATGTCAAACAGCCCCATCCGGTGGTTCTTGCCACCCCCCGCAACAACCGCCTGCTTTTCCAGCACGCGCCACCCCGGCAGCGTCTTGCGGGTGTCGTAAATGCCCGCCCGGGTGCCGGCGATCGCGTCGACGAACCGTCGCGTCAATGTCGCGACACCGCTCAAATGGGTCAGGAAATTCAGACAGGTGCGTTCCCCAATCAACAGCGAACGCAGGCACCCCGACAACTCGGCGACCACCTGACCAGCCGACAGTCGCGTTCCATCATCGGCCAGAGATTGAAACCGCACACTCGGATCGACCTTTTGAAACACCATCTCGCCGACGGGCAAACCGGCAAGCACCCCCGGTTGACGGGCCACGATCTGCACCTGGGCCGTCTGGCCCTCGGGGATCAGGGCGGTGGTCGTGACATCCCCCTGGTCGGCCAGGTCCTCTAGCAGGGCCAGTTGAATCAGTTTCTGGGCTGCCGTTTGCCACGAAAGGTCGGTCATGTGTCGGTCTGTTTAGAATTTCAGGGAGAACTGCCGCTGATCCGAGTGAGCCGGTCCAATCGAACCGTGATCACCCCAGATCAAAATACGGGAGGTTGTTCGTCGTCGGTGAATTGTGGGGGCGTGCTGTGTCGAATCACGGCGGTCTCGGGGTGCGGGCTGTCTGCCAGCGGGACCGATTCGGGAACCGGACTTTCGACAGGAGTTGGTACAGGGGCGGGCACGATCGGATCGGGTGAGCCGGCATACCGGAATGCTTTCCGCACCGACTTGTGGCCGAACCGGACGACCAACAGGTCGCCCCACGCCAGCACCTGGGGAATATTTGTCTGTCTGACGTGCAGATCGCAGCGGACCAGTGACATCCGCACGGGGACGCGCGTTCGCAGGATGTAGCCCAGTTCGAAGCCCAGCGGTATGCAGATCGTGGCGAAGATTCGCCCGAACAGGAACCAGCCTACGGTGAGGCCCGCCACGATCACCAGCGCGGGGGTCCAGAAGGCGCGCGACGCATCGTCGACCGCCAGCGTTTCATCGGTCGTCGGACGCTGCGAGGGTTGGCCACAGACCACGCAACATCCCGGCACGGCGAATTTCCAGCCATCGGGCCCGAATTGGGCCATGGGATGGGATTCGTAGGGGTCGAGTCGGGCTTCCCGCGCGCGGACTGAATCTGGAATCAGCAGGCTCGGAGCAAAGCCACAGATCAGCTCGGCCAGAGCCTTGCGGATGCCCCAGTAGTAGCGGACCGCGTCGCAGAACTTTCGCCAGAGCCAGGGGAGCAGCCAGCGTAGCTGATCGACGATCCACTTAAAAACGGCCTTCCAGTTCGTGCGGGGGGCCGCTGGACGAAACCACGACCCGCCCACGGGGGGCACCGGCGACGGCGCTGGCTCAGAGGCACCGGCCGGCGGAATCGTATTGGAAGCGTCGAAGGGAGCCATGCTTCAGCAGGTCGCCGAATTTGAGGAACGAACGATGAGAACGCAGCGTGGTGTGTCGGTTTTCGCGAGCCAGTGCTCTCCGGGCAGGTTCGGATTTTCCGAGGTCTTAACGCCTGCCCTGAATGGCCGTCACGATAACGGAAATCGGCTTCGTGACATAGATGGATTCGCGGTTGCGACGGGAGTCCAGGGTCGTGGATTTTCAGAAATTCCAACTCTCTCCCGGTTGCAGGACGGTGGTCGCGGTTGCAGTTTCGGCTTGCACGCGCTGAGCCCAGGCCCGGGCATCCTGGGCGATCAGGTCCCAGGTGCCGAAGTGGGTCGGAATGACTCGCTGCGGTTGGATCAGCCTCACGGCTCGCAGGGCATCGTCGGGGCCCATGGTGAAGTTGTCGCCGATGGGCAGAATCGCCAGGTCGATCCCCTCGTCGCCAATCAACTTCATGTCGTAAAACAATCCCGTGTCGGCGGCATGGTAGATCTTGCGTCCGTCCTGCAGGCGGATCAGAAACCCCACCGGATTGCCCCCGTTGGATCCATCGGGCAGCATCGAGGTGTGGTGGGCAATCGTGAATTTCAGGTTGCCGAAGGGAAAGGTGCGGGCCCCTCCCGTATTCATCGGATGGACGCGTGGCACCCCCTGTTTCCGCAACCATTCCGTGATTTCAAAGGTGGCGATACAGGTCGCCCCCGTGCGTTGGGCAATCGCGACCGTATCTCCGATGTGGTCGCCATGCCCGTGGCTGATCAGGATGAAATCGGCTTTAACGTCTGCGGCCGAGACGCTCGCCTTCGGATTGCCGGTAAAGAAAGGGTCGATCAGGACGTTCAGGCCGGCTGTTTCCAACTGCCAGGCACTGTGTCCCAGCCAGGTCAAAGTGGTCTTCATGAATGGTCTCTCAGCAGAATGTCTGTCGCTCGGGGCAATCGCATCGCGGTGGTGCGGGCGGTGTTCAAGATCCTGCAGGTTTCTTACCGAGAGCCTGACAGGATCCAGCCGCATCTTATCAAGAACGCGGCCATTCGTCAGTTACGTTTACGTTGCGCCACCCGTCGGCACGGGGGAGTTCTGGTCAATCGATTTCAAAACGGTCTCGCGTCGCTGTCATTCGCTGACGCGGCGAGTTCATTGACCGAAAGTGATTCGATCGCCCGCAGTCCCCACGTCATGATCGGCCGTGCCGCCGGAGTTGCCGCCCGACCGCTGGGGAAAGCCAACGGCACGAAGCGCGGCGTGGGCACACTCGGTTCAGTCGTCCAGTTGATGTATCGTATTGTGGATCACGCCATTCACGGGTGTGCCCGTGGCGCTGCGCAATGAATACTTGATCTCCATGCACCAGGTGGGCTGCAGTTCGGGGATCTTCAAACTGAGGGTCAGGCCATCTTCGGAGAGGGTGGCGGCCGTGACGGGAAGCGGGTGCTCGTTGTAGTGATCTGATCCATAATTCTGGGTGCGTTTCAGATCCCAGACTCGGACGGCCAGGCGTCTGAAATCGGTCGCCGCGTCGCGGTCGAGCGGACCGCTGAAGGCGAGATCGACTCCCCCCGTGCGAGCATGAATCTTCAGCGGTACGTAAACCGGTTGCCCCGTGTAGCGAATGCGGTACAGGCCCCCCGGTTGGGTGGCATTGCCCGCCCAGGCAAACATGCCGCAGACGTAGAGTTGTCCATCTTGTGGATGAAATCGGCCCCGCATGATCCCGGTGGGAAATGCCGCCAACGGCAATTCGACCATGCCCCCCTGCCCTTGTCCGTGAATGTCTTCCAACGGCACCACGTACACTTTGCCATAGCCATATGAGAGATTGAGCAGGCTCCCTTTCAGCGGGCCCCATCGGTCGCTCGTCACCCACAAGAGTTCAGCGGGAGATCGATCAAACCGATTGGTGATCCAGCAGACCGGTTGTTCCATTGCGCTGTCGGACGTATCGGTTCGGTCATGGTAGCCGAACATGTTGCCATAAAAACCGCCGGGGACGACGCGGTTGATGCGATTCTTCGGGTTCCAGTGTCCTTCCTGGTCGGTCACGATGAACGAGCCATCAGGATTGAGGCAGACGCCATTCGCGGCACGAAACCCGTTCGCCAGAATTTCGGTTTTCGAGCCATCGCGGGCCACGCGCAGCAAGGTGCCATGATGCGGGACCAGGGCGGGCAACGCATGCCGAGCCGACTTGGCATAGTAGAAATTGCCTTCGGAATCGGTCTGCAGTCCCATCGCAAACTCGTGGAAGTGCTCAGTGACCTGATGGTCATTGTTGAGGTTCTGGTAATAGTCGGTTTCGCCATCCCCATTCAGGTCGTGCAGAATCACCAGTTGATCTCGGCAGGTCAGGTGAATTTTGCCCCCCACAATTTTGAGACCCAGCGGCTGAAACAATCCACTGGCGATGCGTTGCCAGGAAAGCTCGGGACCCGGGGTATTGGGATCCGGAGTCGGTGCTTCGGCGTGGGGCAAACCCTTCAGGCCACGGACCAGCCAGACGTCTCCATCCCACGTGCAGGCGGCCAGGCTGTCGCCATCGTCGAAGAAGTCGTGGCCTGTAAACCGCAACTGTGCGAACCACGGATTGTCGAGTGGTGGAGTCAGGACATCGACTGCGAACGGGCCGGCGCCAGGCATGACAGAGGCCCGAGTTTTGAGGATTTCTGGCCAGCGCCGCGGCCCCCCGCGCAACAGGCGATCGAACGGGACCGCCGCATTCAGTGACAACCTGGCGGAGGCCGTCACGTCGGCCAGTTGATTCTGGTCTTTGAGCAGGGTGTGCCAGACACTGAAGGTCAGCGGTTGGTCGCCAGCGGGGATCTGCAGAATGAGTCGTCCGGCCGGGGCCGTGACGTCCCAACGGACTCCGGGGATCTCCGGAACGCAACCCGCTGTGAGCGTACCCTGGTCGGGGGAATTCGCATTAGTCGTCGTCGCAATGCTGGTGACTACTTCCGCACTCTGATCAGCAAGTTTCAGTCGCTGTGCCTGCCATTTCGCGGCTGGGCGGGAATCTGTCGCTACCAATAACTGCAGCGGGCGCGGGCGGGGCCCCAATTGCAGTGTGCGCGTCGTTACGGGCACGTTGAGTGATTGGGGAAGCGAGACCTGTGCTGCCAGTTCCAGGACGGGCGTTTCGCCTACGGTGTAGGAAATGACGGTCTGGTTTCCGAATGCATACAGACCCCGATAGTGGGCCCACGCTCGGGGGAGCGGACCGAACGGGCGTCCATCGCGGGCCAGGGGGCGGGGGTCTTCCCAGCGTCCCGTCTGCGGGTCGGCCCAACCCGGACCGTTGGGGTTCGCGATGGCGACCTGTCCCGAAATGTGGGGATGGACCTGGTGCTGGCCGTCGAAATGGATACCCGCCCAGTCAATAAACGGTGGTTCATTACTTTCGGGGCGGGCGCTCCAGGTGGCGGCCATCTGAAACGTGTCGTGATCGAATACCAGCCAGTTGTGTCCGCGAGAAATACCACCCGGTCCCGCATCCAGACGCAGGGCGATCCCTTTGAAGGCGAAGTTTTGACCCTTGTTGCCGATTTCATAGGTGTTGATCAGGCTCGGGCCATAATCCATGGCGATCCAGGGAACGAGGTTCGATGGCTGGGGGCCGAGCGTGTCCCCCTTCGGGAGCTTGTTGAGGTACGACTCGTCCACCTTGGCGTACTGCGATGGATTGTGTGGTTTCAGGTACGCTTCGCGAATGTAGTGAATGACATCGTATTTCTGCTGGGGGACCATCCAGGTTTGTGGCACCATCATGCCGTAACCGCGCGTCAACGTCTGATACATCGCATACGGATCGAAACCGTTCTTGAACTTGCCCGTCGCAAAGCGCAGCGAGGTCGGCAGCGAGCCCACCCGATCAATCGTCCCGTGGCAATTGGCGCACACCCGTTTGTAGATGGCTTCTCCCCGCGCGAGGCCTTCGTCATTCCGGCCGCCGAGCAACCGCCGATGGTCGATGTGCGATTCATACTCGGGAATAGGGGGCAGGGCGTACAATGCGGGCAGAGGCTTGAGTTCCAAGGCGCGCCCCGGGCCCTGCGTGGCGATTTCATGGACGTATGCGGCCAGGTCCAGAAACTGCTGTCGGTCGGCGAGCAGGTTCGTCAGCCCGACCGGCATCAGCGAGGTTTTCAGGCGGTTCACCTCTTCGATTTCCTGCCGAGTTAGAGTCACGGTCTTGCCATCCTGGTCGGCGTCTCGCAGTACCAACTGGGCCCCGTCTTGTGACACCAGGATTCCGCTGAGCGTCTTGCCGTCGTGCGTCGTGACGGCGACCGATTCATACCCTTTGCGAATCACTCGGGAAGGGGCAAGCAAGGACTCGACAATGTGGCGCAAGTCGGGCTTGGGATCGAACTGAGCCAGATCAGGCCCCAGGGTTTTCGGGGCTTCCGCCGCCCCGGGATGGCACTTCGTACAGGTCAAATACGGTTGGTAAAACAGGATCGCGCCACGAACCGGATCTCCTTTCGTCCGGATGTCGCTGGTCAGCGAATCCAGGTTCTCGGCCTGCAGTTGCTGCTCCAGGAGGAGCGGGGGCGCAGGATCCTGTGCCATGGCCCGGGGGAATGG
>JAFEBR010000782.1 GCA_018242565.1 Planctomycetota bacterium
CGAAAATCACAGAGCAGCCAGCCCTCGAACTGAAATTCACGTAAAGCCGCCTGAACCGCCGCGAGATCAAACATCCGGATCATTCCGTTTTAAGTCATGAGAAGAGACCAAACTGCTGCAACAGCCAGATTAGCCTGTTAAGAACTGTCATGCGAGGGACCACACGGTTCGGAGCCCAATCAAGTCCGACACGGCCATGTCAGCCCGCCGCGTGCCGCCCGGAGGCAAACATCTCATACTGACGGTGATGCGCAGTCACAACGAAATTGATCTGCTATTCTGCCGCAGGCGCCGGAATCCCAACACGAGACCACCATGCACACCCCTTCCGCGGAACAGCCGACCGTGGCCGAAAAAGAACCTGCCCCACCGCGCTTCGAAGGAACGCTGCCCCCGACGCCGCTGGCCTGGCGGTGCAGCATCGGATTAGCCATCACGGCGATCGCTCTGGCGGCATGGGGATTGCAGACAACCATCGGCCCTCGAGGCCAGGCGTTCGCCGGCCTGTTCTTCTTTTTTGGGCTGGTGGCCCTCTTCTCGAAAAGTCTGTCTGCCGTCAATTGGCGCACCGTCGGCTGGGGAATCGCACTGCAATTCCTGCTCGCCTGGCTCGTCTTAAAGGGTGAGATCCAAATTGGCAGCACCTTGTACTCGTTCCGGAAAGCGCTGGAGTGGGTCGGCGGTGGCGTCAAGGCCGTTATTACGTTCTCAGATAAAGGGGCGGAATTCGTTTTTGGCAACGTCGCCCACCCGGAGCATCTGGCCGAGGTCTTCGGCAAGAATTTTCTGTTTCCCTTTGTTTTCAAAGCTCTCCCGCCGATTCTGTTTGTCTCGGCCCTGTTCACACTGCTCTACCACTGGGGAATCGTCCAGTGGTGCGTGCGGATCATGGCCCGGGTGATGGTCAAATTGATGAAAACCAGCGGAGCCGAGACCGTTTCGGTCTCGGCCAACGTCTTCATGGGGCAGACGGAAGCCCCCTTGATCATCAAAGCTTACGTCCCCCGCATGACCAATTCAGAATTATTCACACTGATGGTCAGCGGTTTTGCCCACATTTCCGGCGGGATGATGGTGGTTTACATCAATTATGGGGCCGACCCGACTGCCGTACTCACGACCTGCGTTATGGCCTGCCCATGCAGTCTGTACCTGGCCAAATTGTTTTATCCCGAGACCGTCGAACCGGAAACGGCCGCTGCGGCCCACACGACGGAAGAAAAATCGAAGTTCACCAATGGCATTGACGCCGTCGTTGCGGGAACCCGCGACGGATTGCAACTGGTGCTGAACGTGGCGGCCATGCTGATCGTGTTCGTGGCGTTTGTCGCCATGTTCGATACGCTCCTGGGAGCCATCAAACCGACTTTGCTGGGCTTGGGAATTGCGCCTGGATCATTGGCAGGCTGGCCCGATGATTTGTCACTGGGCAAGATCTTCGGGTGGCTCTTTTCCCCCGCTGCGTTTCTGATGGGAATTGAGCCCGACGATGTCCCCAAAGTAGCCAGCCTGCTGGGTTCCAAATTGGCAATCAACGAACACTTCGCCTATCTGCAATTCAAAACCCTGAAAGCCGCCGACCCGCAATACATGTCGGCCCGGTCACAGATTCTGACCGCCTTTGCCCTCACCGGATTCGCCAACTTCGCATCGGTCGGCATCCAACTGGGGGGCATCGGTGCGATGGCGCCTCAGCGCAGTCATGACCTGGCGCGTTTCGGCCTCCGCGCGCTGTTTGTAGGATTTGTGGCAACACTGCTGAACGCAGCCGTTGCCGGCCTGATGATGTAGTCTTTCAATCAGGTTGAGTCGAGTCACTTCTCGGCTCAACGACAGGGCGATTCTGCGATGTTGAACTTTACGCGGATTCAACGGCACCTGCTCATCCGACTCGTCGCTGTGGCAGGACTGTGTTTTTCAACCGGAACAACTTTTCTTCACGCCCAGGAGCCCATCGGGTTTGCCCGCGCAGTGGTCGCGGCCGACCACCGTGAGGCCAGTGCGGCAGGGTTGGAAATGCTCCGGCAGGGAGGGAATGTCGTGGACGCAGCCGTCGCGACAGCATTCGCCCTGGCCGTGGTCCGCCCCGCCTCATGTGGCCTTGGCGGAGGCGGATTCATGGTGATCTGGGACGCCCGGAAGCAACAATGCATCGCGATCGACTATCGCGAACAGGCCCCGGCCGCCGCGACGCGTGACATGTACATCGACCCCGATAATCCGCGCACAGTGCGTCCCGACGCCAGTGAACATGGCGGCCTGGCAGTCGCCGTGCCGGGGCATGTCGCCGGTTTATGCCTGGCTCTCAAACGCTATGGAACACTCGATTTACCAACCGTTCTGGCACCGGCGCTCCGGCTGTGCCGAGAGGGAGTACTGATCGACGCACACGACCTCGCAGTGCAGAAAGACGTTCTGAAAAACTATGCGAAACACCCGGACTACGCCTCGCGATTTGCGGCCCTGCGCAGACTGTACGTCAATGAAGGGAAACCCTGGACAAGTCGCGATCTGTTCTATTCGCCCTTGGGCGAAGTTCTGAACCGGATCGCTACCCATGGTCCGGAGGGCTTTTACACAGGAGAAGTCGGATCGGCACTGGTCAACGAAGTCCAAAGGAACGGCGGCATACTGACACTTGCCGACCTGTCTGCCGTCAAACCGGTTGTCCGCGAGACACTATCCGCAAAACTGGGAAACGAGACGATCTACACCATGCCGCCCCCTTCCAGTGGTGGTGTCGCACTCCTCGAAACGCTGCAGATCCTGCAAGCCCTCGCGACGGCACATCCCCAGGCCGGCCTCGACCAGTTGTCACCCGAGTCGCCGCAATTTCTGCACCTGCTCACCGAATCATTCAAACAGGCCTTCGCAGATCGTGCCACGTTTCTGGGAGACGCCGATTTTGTCCAGGTCCCCGTGGCACGTCTGACCAGCGTGGACTATGCGGCCCGAATGGCTCTGAAAGTGAATCTGGAGCAGACGCGCCCGTCGGAAGCCTACGGACGCAGCACGACACCCGATGACGGTGGGACATCGCACTTTTCTGTGCTGGACGCCGAAGGGAATGCCGTCGCCTGTACGGAAACCATCAATACAGAATTTGGCAGCTACCTGGTCGAACCGCGGTTTGGAATCGTGCTCAACAACGAGATGGACGACTTCACCGGCTTACCCGGTGTCCCCAATGCATTTGGACTGTTGCAAAGCGAGGCCAACAGCATCAGTGCGGGCAAACGCCCCCTGTCCAGCATGACACCCACGATTGTTGTCCGCGACGGAAAGGCCCAGTATGTCGTCGGCGCATCGGGCGGGCCGCGAATCATTACCGCCACAGCCCAGGTTCTGCTGCGGATGCAGCGTTTTGGCCAGTCGTGCCCAGACGCGGTAAATGCCCCGCGACTCCATCACCAATGGGCACCGGAATGGCTCGACCACGAAGCAGGCCTGCAGGCGACCGTCACCGCCTTGGAACGATTCGGGCACAAACCCCGTCTACGCAACGGCGGCGCCGTGGTCCAGGCCTGCCGGCGCCTGCCAGACGGCCGTGTTGAAGCCGCCAGCGACCGCCGTAAGGGGGGCGTCCCCGCAGGGTTCTGAACATTCAGCAGGCCCGATTGTTCGCCCCGCTGAACGGGCTACGGGATCACGACTTCCGCCTTGTGCCAGTAGGCGTATTCGTTCGACCAGTCATTGGGATGATTGTGCAGTTCCAGATGCACATTGTGCCCGGCAAACTTGGAAAGGTCGATCGTAAAATCGGCCCAACCCTCTTTCGTCGTCTCGGCGGCGATCAGTGACTCGTGCAGTTTCTCACCGTTGGCGAAAACTACCAGTTGCCAATTCGCTCCCGGAAAATGGCTCACGGTCAGTTTCAGTTCGGCCCGTTTACCTGCAGGGATCTTCACGGGGGCCCGGAGCACGCAGGGCTTGCCCTGCGCCGGCGGATGCGTCCGCAAAACTTTGCGCTTTCCCTGATACTCACGATACAGCCAGAGCCCATCGCCAGTGGCCGTGGTCGAAAACTGCGGCGAGACTTCTGACACCACACTGCCGAAGTCCGCGGGATTGAGAACTGTTTGTTCCACTTGAAATTTGAGGTCGAAGGGCAGGGTATTCCATAAGTTCACAGCAGGAGGCTGATTGAGGCGGGCCGTCACCCGGTCCAGATCGCCGGGAGTGCGTCCCAGATAGATTTGATCAAACCAGGCGCGTTCGCCATCCCCCGCGACCAGTCGCAAACCAGTCAATTCGAAGGTTCCAAAATCGGCCCAAAGATCGCGCGTCACGACCTCCCATTGATCCGGCGGCGTGGCTCGAAACTGCAATGACCGGCCATAGACCGTGCCCTCGGCCGGACCAATCTGATACCGGAACGATTCGCGAGGATTGACGTCTCCCGTCAGACCAAACGCCCCCGCACGAGCCAGATGCAATCCGAGTTCCTGGCCCCCACGTTTTTTCCAGGCGAATCGCAGGTAACGATATTCCCCGGGGCCAGGTTCCGAACGAATGGGAAAGTTCCATCCCGACACGGCCTGGTGTCCCCGCTCACCATCGACGACTTCCAGGCTGGCCCCACCCGAGATTCGTTCGCGCACATCAAACACCGCCAGACCGGCCCCTTCGGAGAGTGCAGGAAGCAGGGCAAAATTATCATCCAGCAGTTCCCAACCCGTGGGGTCGCCGGCCAGAATTCCTGCGCCGCGCCATTCGATGCGTGCTGGGGGAGCCTGTCCCGGCGGAGCGGCAGAAAACTGCACGAGTTCCACGTCCAGGGTCTGTCCACGATACGGTGCGAGCGAGACCAGCAGCGGATCAGGACTGGTCGGAGCGGTCTGCACGGGAACCTCGAACTCAGCAATCGCTCGCCCTGCCACGCGCACCTGCAAGCGACTGGGCGAGGTATCCTTTTCCAAACGACTGACCGCGATGGCCAGATATTTGTCCGCCGCTCGAATTTCGATTTTCTTGCGTGCGAGCGTCAAAAACGCTTCCTGGGGAGCCACCTCCACACGGTAACGGGTCTGCGGTGCGGGAAACGGCGACCAACTGTGAGACACAATCGCAGGCCGACTGGCCAGATCAGCCAGTGTCCACCCCGACCAACCCC
>JAFEBR010000783.1 GCA_018242565.1 Planctomycetota bacterium
GAAAAGGCGGCTTTGGGCGGCGTAGAGAATCTCGTCTGCATCGGCGAAGATATCACCTGCACGTACGAATGGCGGGCGGCATCGCTGTTCATTGTCGAACATCATCAGAAGAAATACACACGTACCGAGAACAGGACCGTGGCCACAGAAGATGGGTCGGGCGTCGAACAACGGGAGGGTGGCGATCAGCCGACGACCAGCGAGTCGAACGCTGCCGCTGTCGAGACGTTGACTGCCGCCCCACGATCGACGACAGAGGAAATCCCCGCCGTCGAACAGAAGGCGACGGTTCCCGGATCGCCGAACCTGTCGCCAACCCAGCAGGAACGCTTGTCATCGACCATCATTACTGCCGCCAAACCTCCGCTGCCGATTCCCGGCGGCATGGCCGAGGCGGGACTGCTGGCTTATGTGCTGGTGAGCAAATATGTCGATCATCTGCCGTTGTACCGGTTGGAGAAAATCTTCAAACGCTACGACGTCCCGTTCAGTCGCCAAACACTTTGGAACTGGTGTGCCGGCTGCGGTGAACTACTCAGTCCCCTGAGTGACCTGCTCCGAGAAGAATTGCTGAAGTCGTTCGTCGTGCATACCGACGACACGCCAGTGAAGTTGCGGGATGCGTTCACCAAACAGCAGTGTCAGGCGCGTTTCTGGGTGTACGTCGGTGACGAACAGCATCCGTTTCACTGGTTCGATTTCACGACCACCCGCAAGCGTGCCGGGCCGGACAACGTTCTCAAGGACTACACAGGTTATTTACAGGCCGACGGGTACGGTGCGTACGACGACTACGACGGTCTCGAACTGAGCGCGGACAGCCCCATCTTGAAAGTCGCCTGCTGGGCGCACGCGCGACGCAAGTTCCATGACGCGAAGCGCACGGAACCGGTGCGCGCCATGCAAGCCTTGGCACAGATCGGTCAGTTGTACACGCTGGAGCGGACCTTGCGCGAACGTTCGGCAACGGAGTGGGCCGACTTGCCGACGGTGGCACGCGCCGAGTTGATCGCCGCCGAGCGCCAAGCGCATGCCGTCCCCGTCATCGAGCGATTTAAGAGGTGGTTGGAAGACACCCAAACACTTGTCTTGCCGAAAAGCCCACTGGCCGCCGCCATTCGATACGCTCTGAATCAATGGGACGCATTGTGCCGGTATCCGAATGACGGCCGGCTGGCGATTGACAACAACTTGGCGGAACGCGCCCTGCGCCACTTGGCGATCGGCCGCAATTATGCGGAGTCCGGCACTATGCGGAGTTGCATACGACTGAGTCGCGAATCGTCGGACTTTCGACGCCAGCAACTCCGCATAATTCTGCTATAGTCCGTCGAGGTA
>JAFEBR010000784.1 GCA_018242565.1 Planctomycetota bacterium
AATACGTTTTCCGGCAATCAGGCCAGCCAGAAGGGCGGCGCCCTGTTCAATGTGGGCACACTGTACGCCGTCAACAACACCTTTGTCGGCAACACCGCGACAGGCAATTCAGGAACCGGCGGAGCGATTTTCGGATCATTCGCCCCCACGGAAGTCTTAACTTCCAACACCTTCACGGGGAATTCCGCGACCGTAAGCGGGGGCGCACTGGCCGGTGCATCGAGCTTCTTCAGTCTGTTCAACACGCTCATTTCAGGCAACTCGGCACCCGCGTTCCCGGATGTTGACGTGAGTCTGCTGGCCAGCAATACCAACTCAGTGATCGGCGGCCCGGCGTCGAGCCTGTTGCAATATTCGGGTGGCACACCAGTGTTGAAGAACAATGGCGGCCCTACCCCGACAGTCGCCTTGATCGGCAGCGCCACCAGTGCCGCCGTGGGGACCGGCGCGACGCCCTTGACGACTTTGACATCACCCATGTCGGCCGCCAGCACCACTGCCATCGTGGGCGATTACAAGGTTCTGACGCTGGGGGAATATGTCCAGATCGACTCAGAAATTGTCCAGGTCGCAGGGCTCAACAATGGCACGAACGTGACCGTCGCACGGAACCAATTGGGCACGACGGCAACCAGCCACAGCGTGGGGGCGGCGTTGCGTCCGTTTGACCAGCGCGGCGTGTTCCGCAATGCCAATCCTGATATTGGTGCTTTTGAAACCCAGATCGCGACGGTCAGCGCCGCGTTGCCAAGTGGAGTCTACACCGGCAGTCCGTTCACCGTGACCAGCGCCAGTGCCACGAATTCGGCGAATCAAATCGTCGCCGATTTTGGCAACCCCAGTCTCGCGTACACCTATTACGCGGGGACGCTGACGGCGGGCGATCTGGCTGGAGCGACTCCCTTGTCCGGCGCTCCAAATCAGGTCGGCGCCTATACGGTTGTCGCCGCCTTGAAGAGTTTCCCTGGTTACCGTGACGCCGTGAGCAACCCTGTTCATTTTGACATCACGCCTGCAACATTAACGATCACGGCCAGCAATAACACCAAGACGTACGATGCGACAACGTCAGCCAGCGCCGTGCCGACCGTCAGCGGCCTGCTGGGGTCAGACACTGCAACCAACCTGTCTGAAACGTACGTTTCAAAAGACGTTCTGGGCGCCGGCAAGAGCACCCTGGTGGTCGCAAGCTACACCATCAATGATGGGAACGGTGGGAAAAACTACACGGTGGTGACGAAGGCGGGCACCGGCACAATCACCGCTGCCCCGCTGACGATTTCCGCCACCTCGAATACCAGGGCATACGATACGACGACTTCAGCCGCTGCCGTTCCGACGGCCAGCGGCCTGTTGGGAACAGACAAAGTCAGCGGACTGGCTGAAGCCTATACCTCGAAAAACGTCCTCGGAACCGGCAAAAGCACGCTGCAAGTGACTGCCTTCACGGTTCAAGACGGGAATAATGGAAACAATTACTCCGTCACGACGGTGACCGCGTCGGGCACGGTGACACCGGCCAGTCTGACGATTTCCGCGACGGCGAACACAAGAATCTATGACGCCGGGACCAGTGCGTCCGCGACTCCGACCGCTCTGGGATTTCTCGGATCCGACTCCCTGTCCAGTGCCACGGAAGCCTATGCGTCCAAGGATGTCAAAGGCAAGGACGGCAGTACGCTGCTGGTTACCGGGTATGCGATTGCTGACGGAAACGATGGCGGCAATTACGAAGTCACGACCGTCACGGCAGCCGGGACGATCACCCCGGCCAGCCTGACGATCGCAGCGGTCTACAACACCAAGGTTTTCGACGGCACGACGAGCGCCGCAGCCATTCCAGCCGTTTCCGGCCAGCTGGGGACCGATTCCGTGTCCGGCCTCGCTGAAGTTTATGCATCTCCGAACGTGCTGGGTTACAACAAGAGCCTGCTCTCTGTTGCTCCAGGGTATTCGGTCAACGACGGAAACAATGGTGCCAACTACGTCGTCTCCACGACCACATCACCCGGGACGATTACTTTCGCACCGAGCAAACTGGTTCTTCAGGCACCTGTTCCCACTACCGGTTTGGCCGGATCCACTTTGAATCCCGCGATCAAGGTGGCCGTGCAGGACAAGGCCGGAAACCTTGTTGATAGTGAGTCCTCGATTTTGAGCATGAGTATTGCCAGCGGTCCGGCAGGCTCGAAGCTGAACGGGACCACCGAGGTCTCCGTCGTGGGCGGTGTCGCCGTGTTCAACAATCTGATCTTGAACACTGCTGGAAACTACCGACTGAAAGCCACGTATGGGGCATTGCCTTCCATCAATACCGGAACAATCGCCATCACTCCGGCGGCGGCCGCCAAGATTATGTTCACCCAGACCCCGGCCGAGACTGTGGCGGCCGGCGCAACTCTACCCTTCAAAGTCAGTGTGCAGGATGCGTTCGGAAATGTCGTGACCTCGGACAACTCCCAGGTCACCTTGACTCTGAGCGGGGGGACGTTCGCGAATGGGGCGACGACCGCCGTTGCCACGGCGAACAAAGGCGTGGCCAGTTTTTCCGGGCTGACGATCACGGTTCCTGGAAACTACTCCATCGCTGCGACTGACGGCGATCTGGCGGATCCCGCTTTCGATCTCACCGTGACCCATGCTGCCGCGAGCAAAGTCGTCTATCAGACCGCCCCTCCGGTAACCGGGACGGCGGGTGTTTCCTTCAGTCCCGTGATTGTCGCCGTGCAGGACCGGTTTGGAAATGTCGTCACGTCCGACAATTCATCGACGGTGACGTTGACCCTGAACACAGGCGTGTTCGCCAGCAACAGCAACACGGCTTCGACCATCGTGACGGGCGGGCGGGCCACCTTCAGCGGGCCAGGGCTTGATCTGGCGATCAACAAATCGGCGAGATACTCGATTAAGGCCACCGCGGGATCGCTCACGTCAACGACGTCGTCGATTTCAATTTCTGCTGCTGCGGCCACCAAAGTGGTTTTGACGCAATCCCCGGCGGCAACCGTCGCCGCCGGCACGTCTTTGACTTTCCGCGGAGCCATTCAGGATCTGTTTGGCAACGTCGTGACGACCGATAGTTCCGTCGTCACGGTGACTCTCGATACGGGGACCTTTGCGAAAGGTCAATCGACGGTCCAATCCTCTGCGAACAAAGGACTTTTCACATTCAGCAGTCTCGCGATCAACAAAGTCGGGAGCTATCAATTGGCATTCACTTCCGGTGATCTGACAGATCCTGTGTTCGATCTGACGGTGGTGCCGGCGAACGCTGCCAAGGTTGTCTACCAGTCGGCCCCGCCGACCACTGGCACGGCTGGCGAATCGTTCAGTCCGGTCGTGGTCGCTGTTCAGGACCGGTTTGGGAATGTCGTGACCTCCGACGATTCATCAACGGTCACACTGACTTTGAACTCCGGAGTTTTTGCCAGCAACAGTAATTCCGTGGCCACGACAGTCGTGGGGGGGCTGGCCACCTTCAATGGGCCTGGGCTCGATCTGGCAATCAACAAATCGGGTAAATACGCCATCAAAGCGACCAGCGGCACATTGACCTCAACGACTTCGTCAATCACGATTTCTGCTGCCACAGCGGCAAAGTTGTCTTTGACGCAAACCCCCGCCGCGACAGTGGCTGCGGGGGCAGCCCTGACGTTCAAAGGGGCGATTCAGGATCAGTTCGGCAACGTCGTCATCACCGACGCGTCGGATGTGACGCTGACTCTCGACACCGGCACGTTTGCGAACGGCTCGTCGACCGCTGTCGCGACCGCCAGCAAGGGGCTGTTCACTTTCGCTGGCCTGGCCGTGAACACGGCGGGCAACTATCAGGCGGCGTTCAGCGACGGGGAACTTGCTGGAACGAGTTTCGACCTGGCAATCATCCCGGCGACTGCCAGAAAGCTGTTGATTCTGTCTGTTCCCAGTTCGGGGACAGTGAATTCCAGTCTGAGCGCGATGTCGATTGCCATCACCGATCAGTTCGGAAATATCGTAACGTCTGCCAGCAACAGTATTACCGTCGCAATTGCCACCAAACCCACGGGTGGGGGCTTCACCCCCGACAGCGTGCTGACGGTCGCGGCGGTCGATGGGGTCGTGACATTCAGCAATGTGGCACTCAACAAAGTTGGCAATTACACACTCCGGTTCAGCGGAACAGGCCTCTCGTCGGCAACAACCACAACGATCGTGATTGGTTAGTGCCGGCAAAACAGGCGGGTTGCATTTGATCGACCTGGCTCGAACGCGAGGGAAATGGCCGACCTGTTGGCAACCAGTGCGTTTCGCCGCCTGGGCAAAAGACATGAAGTCTATTGCCCGCTTGTGTTGCCGTAGCGCCATTGCACGGACCACGGGTGAGGCCTGTCACGTCGGGCAGAAAAAGCGGTAGCATGTGCCTGCCTGCGATTCATCCAGAAATGAAGTGTTTTCGGGCGAATTCCGGCGTTCAGAGTTGCTGATGATTGATGAGGTCGCGTCCAGTTGGGTGATCGTCAACCCAGATTCTTCATGGCCGGGCGGCCTCTCCATCTGCTTCAGGCCAAATTTTTTGCCAGATCGGTGGCCATGGAGTGGCCTGCCACTGGGCTAGTTTTTTTCCAACTTTCGGGGGTTGTTTACACGGGATAGTCAACGTATCATCAGGGAATTCGCGATACTACCGTTGCGTCTAGCTGATCAATTGTGCGGTGTGCGTGGTTGATCGTTCCTTTCAGATCAAGGACCGGAAGAACAAAATGCTGCTCTCCAAATGGTCGTCGTTCATTCGTTCTGCCCTGCGGCATCGCTCCCCATCAGCGACAGGACGTCGACGGACTTCCCATGGATTTCGGCAGGCCCGGTCGATGCCGGCAGTGATCCAGATTCTGGAAGATCGTCAATTGCTCAGCGGTGCGTTGCTGACCGTGACCACCACGTCCGACGCCGTGTCACATACCGGTTTATCGCTTCGCGATGCCGTGGCGATTGCAAACATCGACGGGTCAGGCGACACGATCCAGTTTGATCCGGCGCTGAGCGGGTCAACGATCACCCTGGCGCAGGGCGAACTTCTGGTGAGTTGCTCGGTCCTGATCTCGGGAACGGCGGGTGGCTCCAGCGGGATTACGATCGATGGCGGCAACGCCAGTCGTATTTTCGACTTGAAGAACGCCACCAGCAACTCCAAGGCAGTCACCATCACGGACCTGACCTTGACCCATGGGAATGGTCTCGGTGCCAACTCGACGGGTTCCGGCGGAGCCATTGTGAACTTTTCGAAATTGTCACTGGTGGGGGTCACCTTTACAGCCAACACGGCGACCGTGGCCGGTGGTGCGGTCGATAATCGCAGCACGCTGTCCGTGACCAACTGCACGTTTGTCGGGAATAAGGTCACCGGAACGAATGGCACGGGAGGCGCCATTTCGAATCGATTTGCTACAATTTCTGTTTTGGCCAATTCGACAATTATCGGAAACTCGGCCACCGGGACGGGCAGCACTGGTGGTGGAGTTGGTGCCAACTTTACGGGAACTTCCACCACCGTTATCAACAGCCTGATTGTCGGGAATACCGCTGTTGCCAGCAACAACGACGTGAGCGGAACACTTTCGGGCAGCAGTAAGACGAATCTGATTGGAATTCCACTCGGAAAAACCCTGTCGGATATTGTCCAGACCAGCAGCGGTGCCGCCGTGCTGGCCAATAATGGCGGCCCGACTCAGACCGTGGCGCTCATCGGCAGCGCCAACAATCCAGCCTACAATGTCGGAACCAGCCCGCTGGCCACGCTTTCCGCCAACGTGGCGAATGCCCCGCAAGGCACGCTGACGGTCGTTCCCGTCTCGAGTGCCCAGTATCTGGCTGCCGGCGACTTGCTGCAAATCGATTCCGAAATCGTGCAAGTCATTTCCATCGCAGGCAACAACATGTCCGTCATGCGTGGTGTCCTGGGGTCGACCCCGTCGTCCCACACCTCGGGGACCGGGTTGCTGATTACGGATCAGCGCGGCCAACTGCGTCACGCGAGTCTGCCAGACCTGGGCGCCTTTGAAACGCAGTCGACCACATTAAGCATCACGGCTCCAGGCGGGGTTTATAATGCTGGAGCAATCGCGGTGACAGATGCCACCGTCACCAGCGGTGTGCAAACGGTCGCCACGTTTGGCAGCCCGTACTTGTCCTACACCTACTACGCCGGAACCTTGTCGGTCGGCGACATTCCCTCGGCGATCCCGCTGCCAGGAGCCCCCACCAACGCGGGGAATTACACGGTAGTGGGGAACTATGACAATGCACCGGGTTATCGCCCCTCGACCAGCTCCCCGGTCCACTTTACCATCAGCCAGGCGACCCTGACGATTTCGGCCGTCACGGACACCAAGCAGTACGATAAAACCACCACGTCCAGTGCGACTCCGAGTATCGTGGGGCTGCAGGGACTCGACACGGCGAGCGCCGTTCAGGCCTTCCAGTCGGTCAACGTGCTGGGGATCGACAACAGCGTGCTGTACATCGTCTCCTTTGTGGTCAATGACGGGAATGGCGGAAACAATTACACCGTCGACAGTTCTGGCACAGCAACCGGCACGATCACCAAGGCTCCCCTGGTGATCACCGCCGTCACAGCGACCAAGCAGTATGATGCAACGCTGACCGCGACTGGTACGCCGGTGGTGCTGAGCCCCTTGTATGGTTCTGACACCGTGACCAACTTGACCCAGGCCTTCCAGGACAAAAACGTCCATGGCGTGAATGGCAGCTCCATTGCGATGACAAGCTGGTCGGTCAACGATGGGAACAACGGCAACAACTACGACGATCAGTTTTCGACGGCTTTGGGCACGATCACCGAGGCCCCGTTGACGATCTCGGCGGTGACCGCTTCGAAGCCATACGATCGCAACACCAGTTCTACGGTTAAGCCTGTGGCCACTGGCCTGCTGGGAAATGACACATTCAACGGCAGTCAGGTTTACAATAGTGCGATCCCGACCACGTATCCGAGTGGTGCCACGACGTTGTCCGTTTCGAATTATGTGATTTTGGATGGCAACCTGGGTAAGAACTACAGTATCACTCAGGTGAACACAGCCCCGGGGACGATTACACTGACCGCCGCGAAACTGGTCTTCCAGGACGCGCCGGTTCGTAACATCACGGCTGGAGTTCCAATTTACAGTACCACCTCGCCGTTGGGGACAGTTCCTGTGTCCGTCGCCATTAAGGACCCGACGGGCACCTACATCGTGAACACCGATAATTCGACGGTCCGAATTGCCCTGAGCACAGGGACCTTTGCCTCCTCGGGTGCCAGTTACGTCGAGATTCAAGCGGTCAATGGTGTGGCGACGTTCCCGATCAGCCTGTCCGACCCGAACGCGCTGTTGATCACCAAGGCAGGATCGTACGGCATGAAGGCCTCGATTCCCGCGCTGCCGCTGGTGACGAATGTCAACACATCGAGCAACACGATCGTGGCGCCGGATGTTGTGGCTCAATTGACCTTCTCAACTCAGCCGTCGAACGGCACTGTCAACACGGCACTGGGGGCGTTCGTGGTGAATGCCGTGGACCAGTATGGTAATGTCGTGTCCGGCAAATCGGTAACCCTTTCGATCAACTCGGGCCCCTCGGGAGCGACCATTTCGGGTGCCTCAGCGACGACGAATTCCAGCGGTGACGCGACGTTTAGCGCGACGAAGTTGTCCAAAACGGGAACCTACACACTGAAGGCCTCGGTGACCCTTGCGCCGAACGTTTTCGTCACGGTGATTTCCAACAGTTTTGTCATCAGTTAGCCAGCATTGACCTTTGGGTCAGTGCTCGGTGCCAGTTTTGACCTCAATTTTCGACTTGGCTGAGTGAGTTACGGTCAGGTCTCGTGAGGGCTGATTTTGTGCAGTCCCTTCCGGGGTGCCACAGGCACCCCGGAAGGGGGCCATGTCGTTCTCCGGGCCATCTCTGTTGAGTTTCTTTTCACGACGATCTACAGGCAGGAGACTTTTCTCAAGACGTTGGGCTGAACGTCGACTTCAAGACTTCCGGTTGTTTCTCATTGTTCTTGAGTTTTATCGAAGGGCAGGCAGGCATGTTGTTTACAAAATGGCCGTCTTTGATTCGTTCAGTCTTTCAACATCGTTCCCACTGGGCGGCCAATCGTCGCATGGCATCCCGTCGCACCCAGGGCCTGCGATTCGCCCCGGCGGCAGTGCAGGTCCTCGAAAATCGACAACTGCTCAGCGGAATTCTGATCGTCACCACCACTTCGGATGCAGTCTCGCATTCCGGCGTATCGCTCCGAGACGCCATCGCGACGGCCAATGCCGACGGATCGGGAGACACAATTCAATTTGACCCTTCGTTGAATGGAACGACGATTACCCTGACGCAGGGGGAACTCCTGATCACCGGTTCGGTGACGATTTCAGGATCCGCCGGCGGGGCCAGCGGCATCACCATCAGCGGGGGCAACACCAGTCGAATTTTTGACCTGAAGAATGCGACGACCAACACGAAAGCGGTGACCATCAGCGATCTGACGCTGACGGGAGGTAATGCGGTCGGACTCAATTCATCCGGTGCCGGTGGCGCCATTGTCAACTTTTCGAAACTGTCGCTATTCGGCGTGACCTTCACGGCCAACACCGCCACAATTGCGGGTGGCGCGGTTGATAACCGCAGTTCCATGGCGGCGACAGATTGCACTTTTGTCGGCAACAAAGTCACCGGTACGAATGGCGCGGGGGGCGCCATTTCCAACCGGTATGCCACCATTACGACATTGACGAATGACACGATTATTGAAAATTCGGTGACGGGAAAGGGCAGTACGGGCGGGGGGATCGGCGCCAATTATCCCAACACCTCCACTGTTGCCATCAATACGCTGATCCTGGGAAATACGGCCGTTGCCAGCAACAATGATTTTTCCGGAACGCTGTCGGGCAGCAGCCAGAACAATCTGATCGGCATCCCTTTGGGCAAAACGCTGTCGGACATTGTGCAGACCAGCGGAGGTGCGCCTCTGCTGGCCAGCAATGGCGGTCCGACTCAAACGGTCGCGCTGATCGGAAGTGTGAACAACCCCGCGTTCGACGTGGGGACCAATCCGCTGACGACACTCGGTGCCGCCGTCCCCACGGCGGTCAGTGGGGCCTCCACCACCATCAAGGTCGCCAGCGCCCAGTATCTGCAACTCGCGGATTTGCTGCAGATTGACTCGGAAATTGTCGCGGTGACGGCGATTTCCGGGACTAACCTGACCGTGGTCCGCGGCGTCCTGGGGACGACCCCGTCAGCTCATACGTCCGGCACGGGATTAATGGTGACCGATCAGCGTGGACAGTTGCGGCACACGAACAAGCCTGATCTGGGGGCATTTGAAACGCAATCCACGACCCTCAGCCTCACGGCTCCTGGTGGGACTTACACCAGTGATTCGATCGGGGTGACCGGTGCTACGGTTACCAGCGGTCTCCAGACGGTGGCGACCTTTGGCAGTCCGTATCTGTCGTACACCTATTACGCCGGGACCTTGTCTGCTGGAGACATTCTGACGGCTACGCCGCTGGCAGGCGCACCGCGAAACGCGGGCAATTACACGGTCGTTGGCAGTTACAACAATGCTCCCGGGTACCGGCCCTCCGCCAGCGACCCAGTGCATTTCACGATTATTCCGGCTCCGTTATCAGTCGCCCCCCCCATCAGCGTCGGCGGGGGGACTGTGTCGGCCGTCGGTGCGATCAAGGTGTACGACGGCACAACGGCCTCAACGCAACAGCCGGTTTTCAGCGGCCTGTTGGGGACCGATACCGGAACTGGCACCGAGGCCTATGTTTCGAAAAACGTGCTCGGGGCCAATAACAGCGTGCTGTATGTTCTGAGTTACACCATCAACGACGGAAATGGTGGCAACAACTACACCATGGATGCGTCGGGGACCGCCGTGGGTACGATCACCCCGGCCCCACTGACGATTTCCGCAGTGACCGACAGCAAGACTTACGACAGCACTACCTCCTCTGTCGGTGTCCCGACGATCAGTGGTCTGGTCGGCACTGATACAGCTGTCGCGACACAAGCGTTTCAGTCTCCCGACGTGCTGGGACCGAACAACAGTGTCTTGTACGTCGATTCGTTTGCGATCAGCGACGACAACGGGGGAAATAACTACTCCGTGAACAGCAGCGGGACCGCTGCGGGGACGATCTCCGCTGCGACGCTGACCATTTCGGCTGTCAGCGATTTGAAGGTGTATGACGCCACGACATCCTCCAGCGCCACTCCCACCGTGACGGGGTTGCTCGGATCGGACTCGGCCACGGCCGTTCAAGCGTTCCAATCGAAGAACGTGCTGGGGGCCGATGGCAGCCTGCTGTACATCGAGAACTATACCATCAATGGAATCGTGAATAACCCCGATTACATTGTCACTCTGGAGACAGCGACCGGGACCATTACACCGGCCGACCTGACGATCACGGCGGTTACGGAAACCAGGGATTACGACGGAACAACCAACTCCGGCCTCACCCCGACTTACTCCGGGTTGCTGGGTACGGACTCCATTTCCGATTTGTCTCAAGCGTACTATTCCCGGAATGTCCATCCCGCCGGTCAGAATCCGTTGTACGCGTTGACCTGGACGATCTCGGATGACAACGGCGGGTTGAATTACTCGGTGATCACCCCGGCCACACCGGGAACGATCCTGGCGATACCGCTGACAATTTCCGCCACAAGTGGCACGAAAGCCTACGACGGCACGATCGCCTCGACCGCCGTTCCCACGGTGGTTGGACTGGTTGGTACCGACACGGTGACACAGGCAAAAGAACATTACACATCCGCGCTTCCCATGGGGGTCGACGGCAGTACGTTGTTTGTCAGCAGCTATGCCTTGAACGACGGTTCTGGTGGCGGGAACTACATTGTGACCCTGAACACGGCACCGGGAACAATCTACTATGCCGCTTCGAAACTGGCGTTCGAAACGCCGCTGCCGACATCGGGAACGGCCGGTCAGGCATTGTCTCCGACGGTGAAAGTCGATGTGAAAGACGCCTACGGAAACTTGGTCACCGACGACAACTCGTCGACGGTCACAATTACGCTGAATACGGGTGTTTTCGCGGGAGGCGATAACTTTGTGACTGCTCCCGTGGTCAATGGCGTCGCCACGTTCTCGGGGCCCAGTGCTCTGGTGATCAACAAGGCCGCCACGGGATATATTCTGACGGCTTCGTCGGGAGTATTGACCTCGGCCCAGACTCCTAAATTCTCGATCACCGCGGCCACAGGCTCGCAACTCGAGATCCAAACGGCCCCGAGCAGTGTTACCGCCGGAGCGAATTTCTCTGTTTCGATCAGCGTCAAAGATGCCTTTGGTAATCCGGCTTCGACTCCGTCACCCGTGTCGCTGACCTTGAACACGGGAACGTTCTCTGGAACGTTTGCCGGGAAATCGACCGCCACCGCCACCAATTCGGCAGGCACAGCGACGTTCTCGAGCACACTGCAGCTCACGACCGCGGGGGCCTACACTCTGACGGCTTCTGCCGCGGGGATTGTCGGGACTCCATCGTTCAACCTGACCGTGAACCCGGCCGCGGCATCGAAGCTGATCTTTTTGACTCAGCCCACGACCGGCGCCATGAATTCACCGTTGGGACAAATTCAGGTGGCCGTTGCCGATACTTACGGCAATACGATCACCAGCGACAACACGTCGATTGTCACATTGGCCATCTTTTCCGGCCCGTCTGGCGGCACCCTGTCAGGGACGGTTTCGGTGCAGGTCGTCAACGGTGTAGCGACGTTTAACAACCTCATCCTGAACAAGGTGGGGACGTATGTGCTGCGAGCGACCACGACAATTGGCCTTAGCACATTCAATCGCGATTCCGCGAGTATTTTGATCGGCCTCGGCGGTTAATGCCGCCGCGAGACCTACGGTCTCAACCTGCTGGACTCGTACAAACAGGCACTACACCTCGGTGTAGTGCCTGTTTTGTTGGTTACAATCCGGACTGCTCAGGCTCGCACTCTGCCGCATGCCGCAAGCGGCGAGTGCCTCTGCGAGCGGGTCAATTCCTCACGCTTGCTTGCCAAATTTACGCCGCAGCGTGCTGAAAATCATCCGGAATTTACGAGGCGGTTCTGCCGCGGGGGCGTCCACGCGTCGTCCCCGAACCGGCGTCTGCCGGTCTTCCTGGGCAGCGTCGTCAACGGCAAACCCGGCGGGCTCAATGACGTCAAAGTCCCGATCGGTTTCCGGCAATTCAACGATGATTTCCGGTTGGCGGGCCACAGGTCGGGCTCTGCCTGTGTGTTTCGGCGTGGAAGTGGCTTCGAGCGATTCTTCGTGCCACAGTCCCAGCCCCGCCTGAACCTCACGGCTCGCCTCCAGGACACTGGCGTGCAGCAGATCTTCGATCGTGGGGAGTTCTGGTCCCGTGTCTCTGATCCGTGACTCTGCGGTAACAACGCCTGGAGCGTTTTGTTCCGAGGCATCTGGCTGCGTGTCGATCTGAAGATCGAGTAACTCCTCCACCTCGGGTTCCAGGTCGAGGAAACTGTCTGTCTCGGCACGTTCAATCAGGGCTGGCGGCTCGGGAGCCGCCGGCACGGGCGACGCCTTAACGGGCCGCCAGTCGGCAGAAACGCGTCCGGACTCAAAGGTCCGGTCCAAAGGCGGCAGGCTTTCATCCAACTCGGCGTACCGGTCGTCTAACGCTTCCTCTTGGAACGATTTTCTGGTGGCACCGGAATTTGATTCCAACGAAGCTGATCCAGGATGTGGCAATCCGCGTTGAGACCGCGAACTGTCAGGAGATGCCGGCCGATCTGCAGAGACCACCGCGGTGGGCGCGCTCACGTCCAGGTCTTCCTCAATGGGGCGCGATTCGTCGTCTCCGCCAATTTCAAAACACACGGTGGGCCCGCGCGCCGGTTCGTCAGGCAACGCCGCGTGCTCGTCCTGCTCGTTCGCCGAGAGTTGTTCTGATTCCCAATCGTCAGATCCGAATGAGTGCGTCTGCTCCGAGTCACTGTCAAATGACTCGAGAGGATCGCGCGTGGGCGAGATCGTCCAATGCAACGGAAGTTGCCGTAAGTCGTTGAGTGCCTCGGCGACAATTGCCGCCGTCACGAGCGGACGTTCCTGCACGTAGGCCAGAAGCAGGGCGTGGTCGCAGAGCTGGTTCAGGCAGCGCGGCAGGCCCGAGGCTGCCGTCGCGATACTCTCGAGCGCCGATTCGTCAAAAACTTCCTGCGCATCGCCACCGGCCCACGCGATTCGATACTCGACGTAGTTGATGCTCTCCCGGCGGGTCAGCGGTTCGAGACAAACCTGGCTGGTGATCCGCTGGTTCAGGGCTTCCAGGTGTGGTGCCACGAGTCGTTCTTCAAGCGCTGGTTGACCGGCCAGAATCAGACGCGCGAACGGCAGCGCATCGTCCGACAAACAGGCCAGCAGACGCAATTCTTCCAGCAGCCGATCGTTGATCAGATGCGCCTCATCGACAATCAGCACGACACCGCGCCCGGCGACAGCCAGTTCGCGCAAGACTCCAATCGTTGTCAGCCGGAGTTCCTGTTCATCGAGTCCGCTGTATTTCTTCCCCAATTCGAACAAAATGGACTGAAACAAAGCCCGTTTCGTCGAGACATTCGCATTCGCCAGGAAAACGGGCGTCATCCGCCCTGCAAATTCGGCGGCGGCCCGGCGACAGATCAATGTCTTGCCCGTGCCGGCTTCGCCTGTCAGGACACCAATCCCCTCTCCCCCCTCGGCTCGAAAGACCAATTGGTCGAGCATTTCCTGAATCGAATCTGTCGCGTAGAAACAATTCGGGTCAGGAATCGCCGAAAACGGGCGCTTCTGCAGGTGAAAATGTGCCTCGTACATGAAAACCGCCTTTACGCAAAAAACGCCAGCGCATGGATCTGCTCTCATTCATCGTTTGAACACCGGCCGTATCTTGAGAAACAGCGAATTCTCCTTTGTTCCACAGATCTGGAAAACGACCGGAGAATACGCCACTCGCCCCACATTGCCCAGAATCACATCCAGTAACGACGGGGTCACATTCTGCAGGGAAACATCTGCACACGATGCCGTACGGATCGCCTGTCTCGCATTTGCTCTGTCCACCGGTATAATTTCTCAAGACGATGCTCAGCTGGCTTCCGTTTGATTCCCGGCTGCCACCTACGATTTTCTCTGACGAGCGAACTTCCCTCCCGAATTCCGGGTCATTTCCACGCACCTGAGATTGATTCTCGTTAATTCGATGCCCCTTGAGACCGTTCCGCATGAATGAAGCCTCACTTGCGTTTTCCCGACCGGAACAAATTCCGTTGTTGTTCGGAGCCCAAGATCGCTATCTGCGGCAGGTTCGTGAGGTTGTGGGAGTCTCTGTGACGCTGCGCGGCGACGAAGTGCGTCTGCATGGCACCGACGAGCAGATCCAGCGCGGCTTGGCGATATTCACCGAGTTGCTGGCAATCCTCGAAAAGCGTGGCGAGCTCCTGGAATCGGAAGTGAAAGGCGTTTTGGTCGGCCGCGGGACAGCACCGCAATCTGGTGCGGCCAGCGAACCGATCGACCTGCTCGAAAAGGCCCGACGGGTTGTCCCCAAGACGGCCGGTCAAAAGGACTATGTGCAGGCGATTCGCGATAATGACCTGGTGTTCTGTGTCGGACCGGCCGGCAGTGGTAAGACGTATCTGGCCGTCGCCATGGCCGTCAACGCGCTGCGTCAGGAACAGGTTCGGAAAATTGTGCTGGTTCGTCCCGCAGTCGAAGCCGGTGAGCGATTAGGGTTTCTGCCCGGCGATCTCCTCGCCAAGGTCAATCCGTTTCTGCGTCCGCTGCTCGATGCGATGAGTGAGATTCTCGACTACGAGCAGGTCAAACGGTACATGGAGCGCGATGTCGTCGAGATCGTTCCACTGGCCTTCATGCGTGGCCGAACCTTGAACAACACGTTCATCATCCTCGACGAAGGGCAGAATACGACCGTCACCCAGATGAAGATGTTTCTGACCCGATTGGGTAACGGGTCGCGCATCGTGGTGACGGGAGACACGACGCAAAGCGATTTACCGGTGGGCACCACCAGCGGCCTGCTTGACGCCATCGAGCGACTGGGAGGCATTGAAGGCATCGCTCATGTGAAATTAACCGGACACGATATTGTCCGCCATCGGCTGGTTCGGGAGATCGTCAAGGCCTATGACGAGGATACAAACCACCGAGTGAAAATGCGTCGAGGCTGACAGGGCGATCTTAACAATGTACGCTGAACAGCGATGCCTTCACTAGCGAATACACGCGGTCGGGGTGGCCGAGCCACGGCACTTCGAATCGCAGCCAGCCCGACCGCTGACCTCAAGCATCTTTTAAGAGATCGCTGGGTGCTCTCGCGGCTGGCGCTCGGCTTGCTGACCGTGATTGCGCTGACTGCCTGCGTGCAATCCTGGAAGCATCCCTTCCCGTTCCGCCTCAATCAGCGTCCGGCGGATGGTGTGGCGGCCGTGATCAGCTTTCAGCGGGTCAACCCGGAACGCACGGCACGGGATCGTGACCGGGCGGCCGAACAGGTCCTGCCCGTGTTCAATCTCAATCCACAACCCCTGACCCGCGCACCGCAAGAGTTGCGTAACGGCCTGACGACATTCCTCACTGCCGAGAGCATCAACCGGTTGCCCGTGGAAACGCGCCGGGCGTTCGGCCTGAATGCGGATGCCGGACCGCCCATTTCCACCGGGCTCGTCTTACCGGATCGAAACGAACTGTTTCAGAAATTGAAACAGCTCGCCGCCGATGAATCGCAGTTACGCGATGTCGTTGCGGACTTCGGTCGATTTCTGCAACCCCTGGAGAAAAAGGGCCTCGTCTTGCCCGACCAGGTGGCGGCAATCAACAGCCCGGCGGGTCAGATCACGATCTTGTCGACCGACGGCACATCGACGGTCGCCAATCTGTCGGATCTGCAACTTCCGACGTTACTGTCAGCGTCCGGATTTCTGACGTCCCGCTGGACGTTGTTCCCCACCCTTGAGCCGTACCGTGCGGAACTGGAGTACTGGTTGCGGGTCCAGTCTCCGACCACTCTTTTATACGACCCCCAGGCGACGGCCGCTGCGCGACAAAAAGCCGCCAGCGACACGCCGGAAGTTTTCGACGAGTACTACGCAGGCAACCTTCTGGTGAAACCCGGGGAACTGATCGATGAACGCAAGCTGGAACTGCTGCAGTTCGAATATGATCTTCTAGATGCACGGGTGGGCACGTTTGAGCGGGCCACGCGGGTTTCGATTGTATTCGTGCTGATGTTG
>JAFEBR010000785.1 GCA_018242565.1 Planctomycetota bacterium
GAAAACCCGCCGTACGGAATTTCAGAGAGGGTTGTGGAAACACGAGGATGTCTTTCCTGACATCCTGCCGTGCGCCTCTTCTCTACTCGACGGCTCAATTTCCCGGGACGGCTGAACCTGGATCAGAATGAACCCCTCGTCACGCGGAACCTGACGCGGTGAATTCGAAATGGCCACAGATGAACTCAGATGAACTCAGATGACAGGGCGGTGGCGATACGATGAATGACGAGACGTCAGGGCTGCGCCGCTGGGCGATCGAATCTCACCCCTTGGGGGCTGGCACTGCCGGAGCCAACCTTCGCTCCACGAGCGAACACCGGGGACACCGGGACACAGCATCAGCAAAACGCTGCCTGAAACCCGAATCGGGCGGCCACCCGCACACAGCGTGTGGCTCACCCCGTCAGTCGCCGGGTTACGCCTGACGGAGCGCACTGGTAATCGGCATGCGCACCGCGCGCAATGCCGGAAAGAAACCACCAACCGTTCCCATGATGAAGGCCAGGAACACCCCGCGCAACAACACAGTAGGCCCGAAGCGGAAGGCGAAGGTGATTTCGCTGAACGTGGCCCAGTTCGCGGTCCCGGTTGACAACCCGTTAAACGGGAGCGTGGCCAGGCAACCCAGAACGCCTCCCAGCAGACACAGGATCACCGATTCGAGCAGGAACGAAGACAGCACGGCCACCCGGCTGAAGCCAATCGCCCGCAGTGAACCGATTTCGCGGGCCCGGCTGGCGACCGCCGCAAACATGGTGTTGGCGGCGGCGAACATGGCACCCAGCGTCAGAAAACCGGCGATCGCGAAACCGACGAATTTGATGGCGATCGACGCCGTCATTTGCTTTTCGTAATACGCCTTCTCATCGACTGCGTCGAGCTTGAACTGTTTGTCGTCGCGGATGCGCGCAATGAGCCGGTTTTTGCTGTCGAGATCACGAGCCCGCAGATTGATGGCGGACAGTGCATCGGGCGTCCGCCGCGCACTGGTCACATCGCGCAGATCGGTCCAGACTTCAGACTCGGCGGCACTGCCCGAGGCCTCGAAGTAGCCCACGATTTCGAAATTCACTTTGTTGATTTCGAGCTGTTCGCCAATGCGCAGGTTTTCAAAGCGCTCGGCCATCCGCTCGCTGGTGATCGCTTCGTTGACACCGGGCTGCAGATCACGGCCTTTGACAATTTTAAATCCTGGCCGCAGAGCCCGGCCGCCGGATTGCAGACCGCGCACGATCAGGTTCGTCGTTCCGCCGTTATTGCGGCGTGGTTTGGTCAGAATGGTGACGAATTCCGATGAACACAAAGGTTCGCCGGCGTCGTCTTTGGCGATTCCATCCAGGGTGGCGATTTCTCGGGCAGGTTTCTGTTCGATGGAACTCGAAGTCTCTTCCGTCGATCCTTTGCGCAGCACGATCAGATCCAGATCGTCGCCGCTGATTCTCAAGGCGTGCTCCAGTCCGTCGCTTAAGCCAAACGAAAGGACCGTCGCCCAGACGACCAACCCGGTCCCGACGACCGTCATCAGGGTCGTCACCCAGCGGACACGCAGATTGCGGATGTTGTATTTAAGAGTGATCATGGGCAAATGGAGGCCGACGGATGAAAAGGGCGAGGGAAAACTTCAGGTGAGTCGGTGCAGAGGATGCGGCAGCCCCACCGGACACACTGCCCCCGGTCAACCGGTGATGGCAGCAACTGCGACGGGTTCGCCGGCAACGGTGCGATGCGTACAGCATGACGGAACTCAAATGACCCTGCGCAGCCCGTCGATGACGGACAATTGGGCGGCGCGAATGGCCGGGACGATACCGCTGGCCAGGCCAATCGTGGCGGAAATACCGACCAGCCAGACGAGCCAGGGGCCCGCCATTTCCAGCACGCCAAACGGAAAGAACTGCGAATTGAAATTGTGCAATGCCTGCAGACACGAACATCCCAGCAGGATTCCCAGGGTGCCCCCCCATAACGTGATCCCACAGGCTTCGCCCAACACGAGAACCAGGACTCGCAGTTGGGAAAAGCCAATGGCCTTCAGGACGGCCACTTCTGTGGTCCGTTCCCGCATCGACATGGCCATCGCGTTGGCGGCCACGAGCGTGAGCGAAAACGCGACCGCGAGCCCGATGTTGCGGATGTACTGCTGCACATTGCCCAGCATGTCTGAGAACATCTGGGCGAAAGCGGCCTCGGTCTGGGTGCGGGTCGGGTTATCGGAACTGGCAAACCGGTCGTCGATCGTTTTGGCGAGGGCCGAGAGATCGGCGGCTCGGGCGGTTTTGGCAAAGATGGTCCCGGCGTTGTCCACACCGCGGGCGTTCTGCTGCTTCAAACCTTCATTCAGATAGTCCCAGTGGAACCAGAGCGAATCGGTATATTTCGGGGAATCGAACACACCGCACAGCACCAGATCGAGATTGAAAGGGTAAAACGTCCCCTGCAAGGGAATTTTCTCACCCACCTGCCATTTCCGCTTTTCCGCGAGCTTGCGGTCAACGACGCAGCCGTTCTTGGTGGAACACCAATTGGCCAATTCCGCGGGGTCGATGCCGTATTCGTTCCACACGCTGAAGACCGTCTTCGGATCGCAGCCGAACTGGGCAAACGGCATCTGTTCTTCTTTGTAGTTCCCCCCATACCACGCGTAGGGTGTCGCGGATTCAATGCCGGCCACCCCCGTGACCTTATCAACATAGGAAATCGGGAGGCGGCCCGAGAATCCCTGGCTGTTCATGACCACCAGTCGGCCATGCTTCTGGGCCTCTTTGCCCCATTCTCCCTGCATGGCCATGTAACCATGCAGAACGGTCATCAGCGCCAGACTGAAGCCAATCGACAGTGTCGTCAGAAACGAACGCAATTTGTTGCGTCGCAGGTTGCGCCAGATATACAGGATGACTTGCATGGACTTATTTCACCCCCGCCTGGGGCGCATCGACCAGCACCCCTTTTTGCAGATGCACGACCTGTTTGGCCCGCTCGGCCGCGTCCGGGTCGTGTGTGACCATGATAATCGTTTTGTGCAGGTCGCGGTTCAGTCGTTCGAGCAGGTCCAGAATTTCCGCCCCCGATTTGGCATCCAGATCCCCCGTGGGTTCGTCGGCGACCAGCAACGTGGGGTCGGTCGCGATGGCCCGCGCGATGGACACGCGTTGTTCCTGTCCCCCTGACAGTTGTCTGGGGAAATGGTCTTTGCGATCGGCCAAGCCGACGATTTCGAGTGCCATCTCGGCGTGCTCGCGGCGTTCACGGCGGGACAGATGCGTCAGGGTGAGCGGCAATTCGACGTTCTCAAAAGCCGTCAGGACGGGAATCAGATTGTAGAGCTGAAAAATGAAGCCGATATGCAAGGCCCGCCAACTGGCCAGCTTGCTCTCGGTTGTCGAATCGAGGCGCTGCCCGCAGACGGTGACCGTTCCCGACGTGGGGCGATCGAGTCCGGCGACGAGATTGAGCAGTGTCGATTTTCCCGATCCGGAAGGGCCCATGAGGGCCACGTAATCATCCTGCTCGAGAGTCAGGTTGATCCCCTGCAGCACGGGAATCTTGATCGTATCGCGCTGAAACTCTTTGTAGACATCGC
>JAFEBR010000786.1 GCA_018242565.1 Planctomycetota bacterium
GAAGGGAAGCGGGTCGCCGAGTCACTGTGCATGAATTACCACCATTCGCATAAGCTCGAAGTCCGCCTCGTGCGGATTTTCAACACCTATGGTCCGCGCATGGACCCCCACGATGGTCGCGTCGTGTCGAACTTTATTACCCAGGCACTGCAGGGGAAGCCGATTACGATTTTTGGAGAAGGCAAGCAGACCCGTTCGTTCTGTTACGTCGATGATCTGGTGGAAGGCATTATGCGGCTGATGGATCAGAACGAAACGACCGGTCCGATCAACATCGGCAACCCGGGTGAATTCTCGATGCTCGAACTGGCTGAGTTGGTTTTGAAACTGACCGGTTCGAAATCGAAACTGATCCACGAGCCGTTGCCTGCGGACGACCCCAAGCAGCGTTGTCCTGATATCACAAAGGCTAAAAAGTTCCTGAACTGGTCCCCGACAATTCCACTGGAAGAAGGACTGAAGAAGACCATTCCCTACTACAAACAGGCACTGGGACTGTAAACCGGCGGTTGGGGTGCCGTTTACTGGCCTGATCGGTCCTGCGTCAGGGGCGGGGCGTACGGCATCCGTAGCTTGTAGGGCTGGTGAGAGCGTGTCGCGCCGTGCCGGCCATGGTTCAGACGTGGTTCAGACGTGGTCCGGCCGGCGTCGAAGTTCACATCGGGGCTCAGCCTGCGACTGAATCACGAGAATCTACGGGAAGCGTTCGGGTTTTGACGAAACCCCCGGCCCGCTGTGGTGTTCAATCTGCAGCTGTTTTCCCTTCACCGGAGCCGAGAACATGTCGCTTTCCCGCAGTTTCGTGTTGTTTGTCGCCGTGCTGGCGATCGGTCATCAGGCAACCTCTGGGCGGGCCTCCGATTGGCCCCAGTTTCGGGGTGATACGGGAACAGGTGTCGGCCCCGCCGGTCCACTCCCCGATAAATGGGATCTGAAGACCAATCTGCAGTGGCAGGTGAAACTTCCCGGCCCTGGGTCTTCCAGCCCCATCATTCTGGGCTCCCGAGTTTATGTGACGTGTTACAGTGGCTACGGAGCGAATTCGCAGAATCCCGGGGAGAAGAAAAACCTCGTTCGGCATCTCGTCTGTCTGGAACGCAAAGACGGGAAAATCGTCTGGACGGCTGACATTAAGAGCGACACTCCCGAGGCGAACTTCGGCGGAATGATGACCCAGCATGGTTATGCCTCAAATTCGCCCGCGACCGATGGAAAGCGGATTTATGTCTTCCTGGGGACGGCCGGTGTCCATGCGTTCGATCTCCAGGGGAAACCGGTCTGGAAGCGCGCCCTGGGAACCGGCACCGACCAATGGGGCTCAGCCAGTTCTGTGCGCCTCTATGGCGACCTGGTCATCATCAATGCGGCGATCGAGAGCAGTCGTGTTGTCGGCTTGAACAAAGAGACCGGTGATGAAGTGTGGAGCTTCAAGGTTCCACGCCGCTCCTGGAGCACGCCGACGCTCATCGAAGTGGCCGGTGGGAAACACGAACTGGTGATCAACGCCGAAGGACGAATTTCCGGGCTCGACCCGCAGTCGGGCAAGGAGTTGTGGCATTGTGACGGGGTGAACGACTACACCTGCCCCAGTGTCATTCCCGGACAAGGCATCGCTTACGTTTCCGGTGGTCGGCAAAGCTCGATCATCGCGGTGCGGTGTGGCGGAACAGGCGACGTCACGCAAACACATGTGATCTGGAAGCGGGGACAGGTCGGAGCCAATGTGCCGACGCCCGTACTCTACAAGGGGCATTTGTTTGGGGTGAAAGACCGAGGGGGTATTGCGTATTGCGTCAATGCCGAGACCGGCGAAGTCGTGTTCCAGCAACGGCTGTCCGCAGAAGAACCGCAGGCTCGTCCGGTGGCATTCCAGCCCCCCGAAGGGCAACGGGGAGGCGGGCGGGGCGGTCGCCGCGGCGGCATGGGGGGGCGCGGTGGTCCAGGGGGTGGTGGCGGTGTGCAATTCTATGCCTCCACTGTTGCGGCGGATGACAAGATTTTTGCAGTCAGCCGTTCCAGTGGCGTATTTGTCTTGTCCGCCAAGCCCGCATTTGAATTGGTGGCGACGAATCAGTTCGCAGACGATTTGACAACCTTTGATGCGACTCCGGCCATCAGTGACGGTCAGCTCTTCATCCGTTCCAACGGCTCGCTCTACTGCGTCGCGTTGCCGAAATAGACCCAGGTAGATCGAACGAGTTCTGTCGTGGCCTGTCGTACTTGGGCATGCCGCGGCTGACCTGTTGGCACAGAAATC
>JAFEBR010000787.1 GCA_018242565.1 Planctomycetota bacterium
AGGGGAACCAAGGACTTCAAACACGTTTGATTCCAAACCGGCGATGCCAGAATTGTAAAACGGATGTTCCTGCAGTCCTTCATCATTCGGGTACCCGAATTTGGACGCTACGCAATCCTCGCAATTCAACACGGCAACGCCGAGATCATCGAGAAACCCTGCTTGTCCAATACTCTTCGTACTCGCCCAGAAAAGAAGGTATGTTCTCCGCCAATTCGCCATCACTGTCTCTGCTGGCATGGACGGCGATGGCTCACAACCAATGTCAAATGTTTGAATCTGCAGCGTCATCGCGGAAATCGTCGGGTTTGATGTCGGGCGGTTCAGTCAATCCGCCACCAGCGTACTGCGACTCGATGCGACGGTAAATGCTGGCTGCCGCGCGCACAAATGTGGGTCAACCGGACACGACGGTTAAGAGGTTCTCTGCCAGGTCTTCGATATGCCCTCGTACTCGAATTCAGCCTGCATAAACGCTTCGTCCAGAGTCGAATGACAGGAATCCGTCACAACATTCCACGCGTCATCGCACCCGAAGACGTAGACCGATTCCTCACCGGCATAGCGACAGATTGCTAAACTTGCCATTGCGCCTTGAAGCTCGCCGTTAACGAAGTGTCTGCATCTCCCCGTGAACTTGTGGCGAGCGTCAATCGTTGACCAGAAAAGAACGACTGCGCCAGCGATCACACGAGGTGCCGGTCCCATTTTTGCTCCGAGAAAATTCCGACTCAACTTCGGCAGAAATGCGTTAGTTCCCGGCCAATCGGCCATCTCCAGTGTACCGGAGCGCGGAAGCAAATGAATCCCAGTCACATTCCACGCCGTTACGTCCCAGCGATTCGAATTTCCGATGTCCAGTTTTGTAATGCTTGTTGCCGCGCAGTCTCGATCGACCTTTCCGTACCGGTCCGCGTAGAATTCAAGGTCGCGTGTTGACATATTTGTCGCTCACCCAGAGTTTCACCCAACGCAATGACAACTCCAAGTCAAAATCGGGAGAGAATTGCTTTTTCCTCGCTCGCAACCGCCGAAGATTGGCGAAAGAAAGGAAACGCCCGCTGGGAATTGACCTGTCTGACCAGCGCGCTGGTCAATCTGATTGGTTATGCCGTCGAGCAGTTCCCCGATGCGACCGGCGGCGTTGCTTACCTTGATTCCCGAGAAGCGGCCACGATTCTGGATCGGACGGCCGAACTCAATCAGCAATTGCACCAGATATTGCAGCAAGACGGAAAGCCAACGGCGGGCGCGATCGAAAATGATGTTACGCTGGTCCAGATCGCCTGGCTGTTGGAGCGATGGGTTGCCGCAAACGCGCTGCTGGATATTTGCGTCGATCCCACGGTCCGCAAATTCTACCCACAAACAAAATTCTGGGTCGAATATTCGCGTGCCCTCTGCTTTTTTCGAGATAAGCAGCGATACGAGCCTGTGATCACAAAGGTACAAGGATACGAACAATACTGGGTCCCGTACCTGAACCTCATCGCTGATTTGACGAATTTGCGAGAGACATCCAAAAGCCGTCAGGAAATCGCAACCGCCTTTCAGAAACGCAATCGCGATAAACGACTGCTCGACTGGCGCATGATTGATGGCGATGGAAAACACCCGGTACTGTGGGACTTTCGCGAAGCCTCGATTTTGCGATTCGCAGAAGTGAATCCTTGATGCGATCCGGTGCGCAATCGGTTCGCAAGCTGTTCGTGTCAGGTTGTACTGTGATTACGCGATCATTCCCCGCGTTCGCCGTACAGTTGCACACACGCTCGAACTCGCGAGGGCGCCGTGCACTCCATGGCAGACCCCCTCGTTTGTTATATATACGTGTCGGCGTTGCCGGGGCGGCGACTGATTATTGGCTTCTTGCTTGAGTCACGAATTCGTGCCGCGGGGGGCCCCGGCGAATGCTGGCGGTCATGCCGGCAACGCGCGTCTTGTCCCCCGTCGTTTTCGGTTCGTCGTGGTATGTGTGGAGCAGGCAATGATTCCTGGAATTGGGTGCCACAGAGGCGGAGCCGGCCGGCGTTCACGATTTCTCTGGCTGTTGCTGCTCGTCTGTGCTGGCTGCAGCGGCTTGAAAGGACCGGCCACCACGGACACCTCCAGTGATACGTTGCCAGGGCTCGAAAAGCGGGTTGAATTCCTGGAACGCTACGTCGAATTTCGACGAACGTACACGGATCTCGGGTTCCAGATCAAGTACCAAAACAACAGCGGCGGTCTCGTTCCCGGGCCCACGGAATGGGATATCCGGCTGGTGGCCGTGGTCCCCGCGGCAGAGCTGGCGGAGTGGATTCCGCCCGAGGTGACCGCAGAGTCCGCCGCCGACGTGAGCTGGCTGTCAGGGGTCCCCGGGGCCGAGCGCGCGAAAGAGATCGAGGAGTGGTACGTTAACGGTGGCCGGTTGGTCGGTGTCGACCGCAAGCACTCGGTTGTCGCCTTTCACGATGAGAGAAACTGACACGCGACTCACGCCGAGCCCAGGCGGTTGTGTTGCCGACGCCTGGCCTGCTCCCAGGCAGACGTGATCCCGATACCGCAACGCGCTGAGGATGGTCAAGCACTCGAATCGTCTGTCCCAGGTCCCGCCATGGGGCTTGGGGCCCCAGTGTGCTGTGTGCCGATGGACATTTTTGCGGGGTTCGCCAAAGATGGTCGCATTCCGTTGCCCGCCGTGACACCCACCGGACGGACTCTGTCCGGTGGGTGTCACTTCCCGTTACAATTTGCGAATTGCCAAAGATCACGCCACCGCACGTCATGCACGCCAACCACGC
>JAFEBR010000788.1 GCA_018242565.1 Planctomycetota bacterium
GGGGGCTGTAGCTGACCACGCCGATTCCGTGCTCGTGGCAAGCGGGGAGCAATTCGACCTCGATGTCGCGATTCACAATATTATATAGAGGCTGAATGCAGGCGAAGCGGTGCAGGTTGAGTCGGTCGCTGGTCCAGAGGGCTTCCATAAGCCGCCACGTTCGGAAGTTTGAGCAGGCGATGTAGTGGATTTTTCCGGCCCGGACCAGGTCATCGAGGGCCCGCAGGGTTTCGTCGATGCGGGTCGTGTAGTCGGGGGTATGCACGTAATACAGGTCGATATAGTCGGTTTTCAGCCGTTGCAGGCTGGCGTCAACCGCCTGCCGGAGGTGGACCCGGCTGGCTCCGGCGTCGTTGGGCCCCTCACCCATCGGGCCGCGGCCTTTGGTGGCCAAAATGACTTTCTGCCGGCGGTCGGCGAGGGCCTGGCCGACAACGACTTCCGACTGCCCGGCGTTGTAAATGTCGGCGGTATCGAAGAAATTGAGACCTTGATCGAGGGCTTTATGCATGATCCGGACAGAGGTGGGGGTGTCGGTCTGGCCTCCGAACATCATGGTTCCCAGACAGATGGGAGAGACTTTGACCCCGGATACCCCTAAGTTGCGGAAGCGGCTCATGTTAGTCCTTGAAGATTTCTACGAGTGTCAATACATTACGCGTTGCGTGATATTGCGCCGGCTGAACATGCCGCATTCACAGAGCCTCTCCCACCGAGAAGCGATCTGCGCTGATTGCTTTTCCGTGGGAGACGTTCTGCTGAGGATGCCTCAGTTCGGGCCGCTCGCAGTATAAGCATTGAAAACAAATTCTTCACAGGTGGTCGCGTCCAAGGGGACGTGTCCTGGGAGTCGGACACAGAAGTCCTTCAGAAAGAGCAGAGCAGTTTTATGGGTGTTAAGAAGACGGGTAAAGGTCGCCGCAAGCTGGGACGTCGGAAACGCCGCATGCGGGCGAAAATCCGTCATCGCAAGGGCTAATCGCCGGAAGTACGTCGCGTCAGCATTTTTTGATGTTTCCATCTGGCGTGTCCCCCTTTCTGCACGTTACGATGATCGAAGTGTTGTGATGCCTACCATTGCCGCAGTGGCCGCGCTGGCCGCTGCGGTCCCTCCTCTGGCAGACACGAAATCCTTCCGAGAACTGACAGGAACGAGGTCAACCATGCGACCGATGTGGCGACTTTCTTTGGCGTGTACGCTCTGGGCCCTTGTGAACGGAATCTCATCCCTGGCCATGGCGCAGACTGCGGCTGCCGATCCGGCGGCCGTTGCCAAAGCCGAAGCCGCTCAGAAGTCCGCTGACGACGCGCTCGCCAAAAAGAAGGCCGCCGAAGCAGTCGTTGCCGCTGAGCAGGCCAAGGTCAAGGTTGCTGCGCAGGCCCTCGCGAAATCAAAAGCGGATGAATCGAAGGCGAATTCCGATGTCGCCGCGGCTGAAAAAGCGCTGACCGAAAAGACCGCCGCCGCCAACAAAGCGGCGGAAGATGCCAAGCCGCTCGCCAAGACGGCGGCTGACACAGCGGCCGCCGCCAAAGCGGCCGCAGACGCCAAGGCGGCTGCTGACAAAGAGGTGGCTGACCAGACGGTTGTCGCCAAGGCGACCGCCGACACGGCGGCCGCGGCCAAGGTGGCCGTCGAAAAGGCTCCCAACGATAAGGCCGTCGCGCTGTTGAAGACTACCGCCGATGCCGTTGCGACGGACGCGGCGAACGTCCTCAAAGCCGTCACCGACAAGGCTGCCGCGCTGACGAAGCCGGCCGCGGATACGGCTGCCGCCGCGAAAGATGCTGCCGACAAAAATGCAGCCGCGCAGAAAGTGGCTGCCGACATGGCTGCCGCCGCGAAGGCCGCCGAAGCCGCAGTCGCCACGGCCAAAACCAACTTGATGAAGTCCCAGGAAGCGGCGAAAGCTGCCGAGGCCCAGATCGCTTCCGCCAAGGGGGAAGTCGATAAAGCACTGGCGGCACTGGCCACGGTGGCCAATGAGACCAACACGGCCCTGAAGGCGTCGGAAGAGGCGCTGACCGCGATTGGCAAACACGTGTCGTTTGCCAAGCAGGTGGCCCCCGTGTTTGTTAAGCGTTGCCTGGCCTGCCACAACGCGCAGACGGCCAAGGGCCGCTACAACATGGATTCGTACCTGGGGATCATGAAGGGTGGCGAACAGGGTGACACGGTCATCCCGAAAGACGCCGATGGTTCAAACCTTCATGCCGTGCTGGTTGATGGCTCGATGCCCAAAGACGCCGACCCGCTGACCAAAGACGAAATCGCTGCCGTCAAGCAGTGGATTCTGAACGGCGCCCGACTCGATGCGGGTCTCAAGCCCGAGTCGCAACTGGTCACGATCATTCCGAAGCTGCCGCAACCTCCGGCTCCGGTCGCGTATCGCGTACCGATTCCCGTGACGGCGGTCGCGTTCAGCCCCGATGGCAACACGGTCGCCAGCTCTGGCTATCACGAAGTGGTTCTCTGGAACGCTGCCGATGGCAAACAACTGCGACGCATCGGCAACGTAGCCGAACGGACATACGACATTGAGTTCAACAAGGAAGGGACGTTGCTGGCGGTCGCCGCGGGCACTCCCGGCCAGCAAGGTGAAGTCAAGCTGTTCAACCCGGCCGACGGTGCCCTGATTCGCGACGTGATGACCACCAGCGATTCGGTGTTCTCGGTGGCGTTCAGCCCCGACGGAAAACGCCTGGCCGCGACCAGCGCTGACCGCACGATTCGGGTCTTCAACGTCGAAACCGGCGCTCAGGAACTGATGATCGAAGATCATGCCGACTGGGTGATGGGCATTGCCTGGTCCCCTGACGGCGCCAAGCTGGCTTCCGCCAGCCGCGATAAAACGTCTAAGCTGTTTGATGCCAAAACAGGCGATTCGCTGATCACGTTCCCCGGTCACAACGAAGTGGTGTACGGTGTGTCGTTCTCGCCCGATGGCAGCCAAGTGCTGACCGCCGGCCGCGACAACCGGATCCGCGTGTGGAACCCGGCGAATGCCCAGCAGATTCGCGAAATCGGCGGTTTCGGGGCGGAAGTCTACCATGTCTTCGTCTCCGCCGACGGTCGCATCTTCAGTTGCAGTGCCGACAAGCAGGCCCGCGAACACAAACTCGCCGACGGCGCGGCAGTGCGAGCGTTTCCTGGTCACAACGACTGGGTGTACAGCGTGGCCTTTAACCCGGCGACGAAGAAGCTGGTGACGGGCAGTTGGGATGGAGAAATCCGCATCTGGAATGCGGACGATGCCAAAGGCCTGTTGACGTTCACCGCCGCTCCGGGGTACGTCGCGCCGACGACGACTGCCGCCAAGTGATTTGACGAAGCCCCGAGCGCCCCGTCATCGGAAACTCTCGACGGCCTGCCGCGGCACGTGCCCGGCAGGCCGCTCGTCCTGATGCCCGGCGCTCCGTGGTTGCCAGTGGACAAGAGGAGTTCCGATGCTGTTGCGAATAAGCACCTGGGGGCTGTTGGTGGTCGCGGTCCTCGCGGGACAGGCGTCGGCCGCTCCGCCCGTTGACTTTCAACGCGACGTGCAGCCCATTCTCGCCGAGCATTGTACCTTGTGTCACGGCGTCGACCCGGCCGACCGGAAAAGCGGTCTGCGGCTCGACCTGCGTGACGCGGCCTTGAAGGGGGGCGAGTCGGGTGAACCGGCGATCGTGCCGGGAGATCCCGAAAAAAGTCCGTTCATCGAACGGATCAAATCGACCGATCCGGGGCAGGTCATGCCTCCCCCGAAACATCAGAAGCCGCTGTCGCCGCGCCAGATCGAGACGCTGACACAGTGGATTCGCGAAGGGGCCAAATACGAATCGCACTGGGCCTTCACCGCACCGCAGAAGGCGACCCCGCCAGCGGGAGGGCCGGCTCATCCGATTGATGCGTTTGTCGCCGGCCGGCTGAAAGACCGGCAACTCACGTTATCGCCCCAGGCTGACCCGGCCACACTGTGTCGGCGGTTGTACCTCGACCTCTTGGGTTTGCCTCCGACTCCGGCCGAATTGGCGCAATTTCAAAAGGATGGGTACGAAGCCACGGTCGAGAAACTGCTCGCCAGTGAACGCTTTGGTGAGAAATGGGCCCGGCACTGGCTCGACGCGGCCCGGTACTCGGACAGCAACGGGTACGAAAAAGACATGCCGCGCGAACAATGGAAGTGGCGCGACTGGGTGGTGGACGCGCTCAACCGCGACATGCCGTACGATCAGTTTCTGATCCAGCAGATTGCCGGCGACCTGTTGCCTCCGTCGGATCAGCCGGGGGGCACCCAGCAGCAGGTGATTGCCACCGGGTTTCTGCGGAACAGCATGATCAACGAAGAGGGAGCGATTATCCCCGAGCAGTTCCGGATGGTCGAGATGATTGACCGCATGGACTGCATCGGCAAGGCGATTCTGGGGCTTTCGACCCAATGTGCCCAGTGCCATTCGCACAAGTTCGATCCGCTGACGCAGACCGAGTATTACGGAATGTTCGCGTTTCTGAACACGTCGTATGAGGCCCGGTCTTGGGTGTACACAGTCGAGCAAGAGCGGCAGATTGCTGACATCCGTGCGAAACTGGCTGCCGTCGAGCAACGCTGGCGCGAGATGCGTCCGCAGTGGCAGCAGGAACTGGCCGACTGGGAAGCCCGGCTGACACAACAGCAGCCCGTGTGGGAGTCGCTCCTGGCGACCGAACTGGGAACCCTCAGTGGATTGAATCATCCCACCCAGGAAGCCGACCTGTCGCTGCTGATGTTGGGGCATTCGAGTAACGACGTCTTCATGATTACGTCACCCGCTTTGGATGGTGTCACCGGTTTGCGACTCGAAGCGCTGACGCATCGTGACCTGCCCCACCAGGGGCCAGGCCGCAGCGGAGTGGGCACCTGGGGCATGAATGAACTCGAAGTGCTGATCAAAAAGCCCGATGGAAAAGACTGGGAAAAACTCAAACTCGTGAACGCGACGGCAGATTTCTCGCAGCCGTTGCAGAAACAGCCGGACGGCAAGAAGGCCAGTGGCCCGGTGGCTCATCTGATCGATGGCACTGACGAAACGACCTGGAACACTGACCGAGGTGTGGGACGACGGAACCAGGCCTCGGTGGCGGTTGTCCAATTCGAGCAGCCGATTCAAGCGCCCGCCGGGAGCCAGTTGAAAATCGTCTGGCGCATGACTGACATGCTGGGCTGTGCCCGGTTCAGTCTGACGCGCAGCCCGGCCCCTGTGGCCGCGCCGGTAGACCACGCGGCGATTCTGGCGCTGCAGGTCCCGTTTGAACAGCGGACTGTGGCGCAGCGTGATTTGCTGTTTGACGCCTGGCTGGCCGGAGTGCCGGAAGCCAAACCGATCGCCGAAGAGATCGAGGCACTCTGGAAGAGCTATCCGCAGGCGCCGACCTCGATTCTGCACCTGGCCGAACAGGAACCGGCCCGTCGCCGCAAAACACATTTTCTCGACCGAGGCAATTGGGATCAGCCGTTGCAGGAAATTCAGCCGCACACGCCGGCGGCCTTTCATCCGTATCCGGCCGACGCCCCGCGCGATCGCCTGGGATTTGCCCGCTGGCTGGCCGATCGTCGGTCGCCACTCACCGCACGCGTGGCCGTCAACCGCATCTGGCAAGCCATTTTCGGAACGGGTTTGGTCGAAACGGCAGAAGACCTGGGGACCCGCGCTCCTGTCCCCGAATACCGCGAACTGCTCGATTGGCTGGCCGTGGACCTGATGGACCGCGGTTGGAGCCAGAAGGCGATCATTCGCATGATCGTGACCAGCGCCGTTTACAAGCAGAGTTCGGCGGCGAGTGCCGAGTTGCTGGAGCAGGATCCGCGCAACGTCTGGTTGGCGCGGGGACCGCGGTTTCGTGCCGACGCCGAGGTGGTGCGCGATATTGCGCTCTCGGTCTCCGGACTGCTGACGGAAAAGATGGGTGGCCCTCCCTGAAAGAGGTGCTTGTGTCAAGGCGTGGCACGGAAGTTTTTTGGAATTTGTTCCAACTCGTTGAGACGACGTTGGGTGGCAGCCCTGGCGATGGGGGCGTGAGATCGGGCGGCGATCGCCAGCGGATGCGGTTTGTCGCGTTGCCGTCCCGAAACAGGCAAATCCGCGGACAATCGACGCTCCAGGATCGCGTAGGACGAGCGCAGACGACGCGGTTCGACTTGTGATACGTCCGAAATGGGGCCTGTCGAGAGGATCTGCGGGCGATGGAAAGATGTGCCTGACCGGACGGTTCAACGCGCGCACTCCGTCTGGTTCCGCGTCTCGCCGAGAAGTACACTTATAAGTGACCCGAGCGGAGGATAGGGCGACGCGGAGACGCGACCCGAGCGCCGACTCGGGGCCAGGATCGGAGACGGGA
>JAFEBR010000078.1 GCA_018242565.1 Planctomycetota bacterium
ACGGACTTACGTCAAAAATACTAACGAAAAATTATTGAAATTCAGGTTTTCGGACTAGATCTGGGGAAGTTGGGTTAACTCAGCGCGATGGCGGATTTGATCCGAACGCAGTGGCGAGCGGGTTGATGGCCGCCTTGCACGGACTAGAGCAGGATGGCTTTATCTCGCTCAGCTCTGGGGTCAGTCAGGCACAGCCTTTGTATTCGATTACGCCGGCCGGTAGGGACCGGCGTCAGTTTCTCCCCTGACTTCTGACTTCCGTCGCCAGCTAAGAAAACCCGGCGGAATCGAAGGAGATTACTGAGCGATCCGTACCGGCGGCATTGCTGTAACTTCCGAACACATCGTCACGACTCGTCAATTCAGCCGAGGGCGTTCACCGCTGTTAAACCAGCTCGATATCCATCGGCGGAACCGCTGTCCACGCCCTGTTGGCAGGGGCGGCGGAAGTCGCCCTGCAAGTTCGCTTGAGTCGGTTCGCGCCTGCAGAATGTGCCGCTCAACATCCTCGCGTTGGACTCCCATGTTCGTCAGGACCTGCGCTGCAACCCCTTCGCCTTCGCGCAACAACCCGAGCAACAAATGTTCGGTTCCCACGTACCAGTCGCCTCGTTGACGCGCGGCGTCGAGCGCATACTCGATCACTTTCTTAGCGCGCGGTGTTCGCGGCAATCGACCCATGGATACGCGGTCCGGGCCTGTGGCCACGATTCTGTCGATCTCGATTCGAATTCGTTCCGCGTTGACATTCAGGTTCCTGAAAACCGTCGCAGCGATACACTCGTCGAGCGTGACAAGTCCCCCCAGCAGGTGCTCGGTCCCGATGTAAGGATGTTTCAGCCGGCGTGCCAGGCGCGTGGCTTCGTCGAGCGCTTTGAGGGCTCGCTTCGTGAATGGCTCATTCATCGAACGTCCTGTCATAGTAAATGCCAAACAACCGATTACGAGCGTCGGTTCTGCAGCAATTTATTTCAGACGGCGAGATTGGAGTCGGAACCCCAGACGGTTGATGGTCAATAGATCTGCAGGTCTTCGCCCCACCTGGATGTCGGTTTGATCTCAGCTGGAGGTATATTGAAATGCTCCGAAGTGATCCGCCGCACGGTCTGCCACACGTCATCCGGCTCCGCAACTCGGTATTGCCGCGCGACGTAGTCAGATAGCGCGCCAACTGTGTCGAGATCTTGGTAATCTTTATCTGGAATGCTGATCCCAAACGTTTCCTCGATTTCCATTACAAATGCAGTCATGTCGAGGCCCATATTCAATGCTCCTGGCAATCGGCTCCTCGCGTCGAAGTGGAATAAGTGTGGGTCACACCAGCAGACCAAGAATTAAGCATACCGCGACAAAGGGAAATCTCGAGTTTGCCCCATTTCGGACGCCTGCCAAACGTGATTCGCTTCGACATCGAGGCAAGTCAGCCA
>JAFEBR010000789.1 GCA_018242565.1 Planctomycetota bacterium
CGCATCGACACTGACGGTGATGGTCTGATCGACCCGCAGGAAGCCGCCGCCGTCGAAGAAGAATAAGGGGCCCGCCGGCCGCACGAGGCCCCCGCCCCCCCGAGCCTTGCTCCAGCGCGACAGGACGACTCTGCAGCGCACGTCTTCGCCGAGTTACAAACAGCCTCCGGCCAGCCACCCCGTACTGAACGCCGCCTGAAAATTGAAGCCGCCGATCGGCCCGTCCAGGTCCAGCACCTCACCCGCGAAGTACAACCCCGGCACCAGTTTGCTCTGCATGGTCTTGGAATCGACCTCGGCCAGCGAGATGCCCCCCGAAGTCACCTCGGCCTTGCCGAATCCCAGCGTGCCCGACACGGGAATCACACACCGCTTGAACGCCGCCACAAATCGCGACCGCGCCTCTTTTCCCAACTCGGCACACCGCAAGTCCTCGGGTACCTGCGCCTGCTGCAAGAGCGCGGTGGTCAGTCGCCGGGGCAGGATCTCGGGAATCAGCACCGTCACCCCTTTTTTCCCCTGCTGGGCCGCCTGCGTGCGCACCACATCGTCGAACGCGCGCTCACTCTCGCCCGGCAGAAAATCGCAGATCAGATCCAGATCCTGCGGACGCGGGTGCCCGCTGATCGCCCGGCTCACATCAAGCGCCACCGGCCCCGACAGACCGAAATGCGCAAACAGCAATGAGCCCCTGCGGGTGGCCAGCGGCTTGAGCTTTCCGGGTGGCACTTGGGGACCCCGGCGAAGTTCGACTGCGACCGCCACATCAGGAATGGTGATCCCCCGCAGTGACCTCGGCCAGTCGGCATTGGTGGTGATCGGCACCAAGGCCGGCCGGACGGGAACGAGCGTATGCCCCAACCGCACAGCCCAGGGATACCCATCGCCTTTCGTTCCCGAACCGGGATACGAGCAGCCTCCTGTCGTGATCGCCACCGAAGGGGCCGTCAACACACGCCGATCAGTCGTTACGACCAGTCCCCCCTCGGTTCGGTCGATCGCCGTCACGGTCTCTTCGGTGGCCAGCGTGCCACCACTGCGTTCCAGTCGTCGCAACAACGCCGCGAGAATATCGGCAGCCTTGTTGCTGGCCGGGAAGATCTTGCCGGTCGCTTCGATTTTCGTGGGCACCCCTTCGGCTTCGACGAGCGCCACGAGGTCGCGCGGGCCCAGCGCCGCCAGGGCCGAATGCAGGAATTTCCCCTGGTTCCCATAGGCCTCGACGATGCCCCGCACGTCACAATTGTGCGTGAGATTACACCGCGTGCCCCCGGACATCAGAATCTTGACCCCCGGCCGCGGATTCCGCTCGATGAGCACCGTCCGCCGTCCGCGCTCGGCCGCCCGGGTCGCGGCCAGCAAACCCGCTGCGCCGGCCCCAATCACGATCACATCCCACTGTTCCTGCGAATTCATAAGACGAGCATCTTACTGCCCCCACCGCGCCACCGGGAGGGGTTCGCACCGCTGCGCCCCGCAACGCCGTGAAGAGTTTTCCACCAATCCCACGCGACTCAAACGTCCAAAGCACAAATCGACATCCATCGAACAGGAACCCGTACGGGTACCAGCACCGTTTCGTGGGCCGATGCCCCGCAAATCACCACATCAGTCTGGCCCCAAAATCTGACTCGCATGCCTGCCGTTGCTCGACTAGACACTCCTGGAGACACAGCCCGTGTACTGCTTCATGCCGTGCGGCCAAAACAATCCGTCGGCTTGAGCCGACTCCCCCGTTGCCACCAGTTGCAACTGGTGGATCCGGCCCTTCTCCCACCGCCTCTCAGCCGGCCGTCAGCCGGCTTCCCCATCAGCGACTTCAGCCCGACGCGCCCGCGATGACCCCGTACACACCTGCGACCAGCGGGTTCCGGGAATGGCCTGCGCGAATGCCCCACGAACCGGGTACAAATCATGCAATAGCCGTGCCGCACGCAGCCGAGGCAGCCAAGTACAGGCCAGTCTGCTGGGCCAACGAGAACACGAGCGCCTGCACAACTGCCTCGCTTTCTGCAACCGAGATCAAACGGCCAAAGAACAGCAATCCGATTCGGCCGCTGTGCTCGTGGTGCACACAGTAAGACCGCAGCCCCGTCTGCATTCAACGCTCCGATATTGGCTCAATTTGACTATGGCAATTCCCAGTCTTCGAGTAACAACTTCGGCACGCGAGAGAACTCCGCTTGGTTGTGCGTCACAAGCGTGCAATTGTTGGCGAGGGCAATTGCGGCAATTTGCAAATCAAATGGACCAATCGGTTTGCCAAGCGATTCCAGATGCGTCCGTACGCCAACGAATTCGTCGACAGCCTTATCGTCGAACGGCAAACTCAGAATCGGAGTCAACAGAGCATCGACGGCTGCTCGATTAGCAGCGGGCTTGGCACTTCGCGCGCAGCCGTACCGTAACTCGGCAACGATGACCGAGCAGACGCGCAGGTTTGGAATCCAAGCGGCGCGGAAACGCGAGGCGACCGGGCGATTTTTTCCGCGCAGCAACGCCACCCACACATTGGAGTCGAGTAGATAAGTCATTCGAATTCGACCGGCGGTGGCAGCGCAGGTTGCGGGTGCGTGCAGAACGTCTCGTCATCGATGGAGCCGAGGAGTGCAAAATAATTTTGCGGCAACTCAAAACTCTCCGCCCCCTGCTTCGGCTGGACGATCACAACCACGTCGAATTCCGTGTCTGGATGGCCGAGCGGAATCCGCAGTGAAAGTGCCCCGTCACTCCCCGTGCGCTCGCGGGTCTGAATCGTTTGCATATCTCTCTCGTTGAATCCGAATTGCTCCCAGGTTTTCCGCAGCTGCAGTATTCTGCACGCCGAGACCTTTATTATACGGTCGGCGGGCCGCACAACGGTAGGCAGGCCATACGGATCGCGCGGCGATGATCCGGAATCCGTCATACAATGGAAATCGACCGCTCTCGGCGTGTGCGGGTGGCCAGCTCGCCGCGTTGGCAACGGGATTCCCCCTGTATTCTGCACCCGAATCCCGGTCGATTCGCACTCACGCCTCCGTGGATCCACATGCCGATGGAAACACTCCGTTCGACAAATTCCGATGTCTCCGTGTTTGGAATGGTGCGTTGATCTGCGCACCCGCATCGGGGTGCAGGGGAGATTGGATCGGCAATCCGCAAAAGGCGTGCGAGAGATCTACCTGAAATACAAGGCAGTGTTAAAGCATCGACAACGGACAGAGCTGCTCGCAGCCAGACGAATTTCCGACGGGTCTTGAATCTGATGAGATGGCGGACCGAGAGAATGCATCGGCCCACGGCACCCACGATGGCCAATGCGCCACCCATTTTCTGTACTCTCTCACTGGCGACTCCCCGCCGACCTCATTCCACATCGTCTGGTTTACGGACGGAAAAGGTCCACAGATTTTCAGGATTTCCACAGATTAACAACAGGGTGATTAACCTGGCCGAACCACAAGGCCCCCAATCACTTTCCCAGCGACTCCCAATATCAAATAATCTGTGCAAATCTGCGTAAATCTGTGGGTCCCCTTCTTTGCCCCTTCGCACTCTTCCTGGCCCCCAATCTCGTAACCCGTCGACCTGACCATGCCCTGCCCAAACTCCTGACGGGAAACCGCCGGACAAGCCCCCCGCGATCGCGGCCGACCCGTTGTGTTCCCGCTCCTCCACGCCCCCCTGTCGCCGCGCGAATCAGGTCGCGCGCCGACTGGCGTCTGTGGATTTCCCAGAATTCACACGAATCCCTCGCCTACCCGGCAAGCCGGCATCCGATTCGGCACACCCGACCGATTTTCCGCTTGAATTGCCTGACGGCCAACCCAATCGGGAGGCACTTAGCTATCGCTTTCAATCGACGAAATGTTATTCTTCGCAGCATTGTGCATGCTTGGGTAACCGGCAATACACTCGGCTGCACGGTTGCCAGAATTCAGAGGCACACCGCAAACGAGCAATTCCTTGTACACGGGGTCAACACGGTGTACGTTGCGAACCGATCGCGGATCAGTTGTGTGGCTTTTTGCATGCTGCTCGCAGGCATTCAATGGATTCCCCAGCCTCCTGTGGCGATTCCGGATGCCCCAAAAGTGCCTCACGAGTTTTTTGTAGAACTCAAAATCCCACGTCCGCAATTCGCCCCCACCGTCCCGATCACCGTTTTTGGCGAAACACATTTTTTCCTTATCGATACTGGATGTACAGTCTCGATTTTTGATGAGCGCTTTAAAGAGCGCCTTGGCCCGCCGTTGCAAACCTGGGCCAGGATGCAGGCCGCGGGAGAATCCAAACGGATGGAGTTATTTCGCGCCCCCGAAATGACCGTCGGCCAACTCCGGTTGCCCGACTCGGGCAAATCTCTCTGTGTCGATTTTTCACGCTGTCGAGACGATGACGGCAAGATGTTTTTTTCAGGAATTCTTGGACTCGACATCCTTCGGCATTTGGTCGTTCAAATCGATCTGGAGCGAGGTCTGGCAACGCTGACGGCGCGTGCTCCGGAGGGCCTGGGCCCCGGGATTCCGATGCGCTTGGACAAAGTACCATGGATTGCAGCAGAGATTCCCGAACTGGGGACGATGCAAATACAGCTGGATACAGGAGCACTCCGCAGCAGTGCTATAACAATGCAACACGATCACTTCGATGCGCTCTGCCGATCGCAACAAATTCATGGTCGAGAGGAAGAGACGATTTGGTCCATCCAGGGATTTCACGTACGCAATGCGGGCACATTGGATTGCATACGAATTCAAAAGATGAAGTTCGAAAGTTGCCGCGCGGCACGTTGGCATGTTTCGAGCCTCGGCTGGGGATTCTTCAATCAATGCCGCAAGATTACGCTTGATTTCCCGCGAAAACGCCTGTTTTTGTCGCAGAACTCCTCGCCCGTAGAATAAAGGTCGGATTGGCAACCGCCCAAACTTGCGGAGCGCAGCGTTCAACCGCAGCCGCGCACGCCAGCCTCGATAGTCAGGCCGTCGCTTCGCTCGACCTGGGCCCCCGTTCGGGGCTGCTCCCCGGCAATAGGATCCATCGTCAATAATTTCCCCCGGTGGGGAGAATAAGAAATCCTCAAGAGTCGGGCCATGTGCGACCCGTCGTCGGTCGGCGTCGCCCTACGTTCTCGATAGACACTCCCCGTTGAGTCGGATTAGCACGGAACGCCGAACCTCAAGGGAGAGACCGGCGGTTGGTCATCCAATCACGGAGCCACAACACAAA
>JAFEBR010000790.1 GCA_018242565.1 Planctomycetota bacterium
CGACGTTTATTGCACGAATGACGAAGCTGGAGTTTCGCATGCCAGATTTTATGGAACGTTGCCTCCAACTGGCGAAAAGTCGTTTAAAGATTATGAGAAATTTCGTCGTCCGGTCATTCGGCCTGCTCTTCCGGAAAAATGACCGTGTGAAGTTCCGCGGCCTCAGACGTGTTGGATTCGCGCCTTAACAAGAGGAGCTACCAACGCCTCGCTCTCCAGGTTACTTTCTCGGCGATTCCGGTCCACGCAGACTCAACCGGCGCCAACGTGCGTCCGGCCCAAGAAACTAAGATTACTACCAATCTGCGACCGGCAGCACGCCATACTTGCCGCTATTTTGCCCGGGCGTCGTTGCAGACCTACGAGTTTGCCTGGGGACTCAAGCACATCGATTGCTGGTCCGCCGCGCGCTGTCTCGACCAGCCCGCGGTTTCGGATTTCGCTCCCACCGCCGCGCCGGAATTCAATTTAAAAACTGTAACCGGCACCCAATCGGCAGATTGGCAATCGCCGGGAAGTACCCCGAAGGGGGTACTGAGAAATTAGCCGGTGGTTGAGTCCGCCTCAGCGGACGACACCACCGGAACGCCGGAAACGAATCCTCAGTACCCTGAACGGGTACCAGCACCGGCCGGATCAGAGATGGATCACCGCCCGCGACCCGTTCGTGGGCCAGCGCGGGGCTGTCTCGCGACCGAGAACAGCGCACCGGAGTTGGACAAGGCCTGGCAATTCTTCCGGTCGGATCACGATGGCATTCGCGGACGGGAAATTGATCGTGATTTCGCCCTTTCAGGGTTTGTGGCGTATTTTTGTCTGGCACCCAGGGTGTGGCCATGGGCTGGATGATTGCAGCCTTTCAGGCTGATCGTGAAATCTATCAACTTTTGAAAGGGCGAGCACCCGATGCAATCGTTTCCCGCGTCTGGCGCTTGGGTATTTGGGCCCGAGTTTCGTAGGACAAATTTTTTGGAGCTGAAATGCCCTCGTCGGTACCATCGGATTGCCTCCCACTGGCGGAAGCCCACGATCGAGAATCAACAATCACCATCGGGCTCCGTATTGAGGCGTACATGTCCAAGGCGAAATCCCCTTGCCCGCTGACCTGGACTGACTCTCGGGACTGTGCGGGCTCTGCCTGGTATCGGCGGAAAAGATACGGCGCGATGCCGTTCGCCGCGAAGTAAGTTACCACCCTGGCAGGAAGTCGATCGGGCTGGCCCGTCTTCAAAGTTTCCCGCTTGCTTTCAGCGCGTCCTGAATGGTCGCCAGAGGCATTATCAGACACAGAGGGGCATCGGCCAACGGAATGGCACCATACGACTTATACCAATTCGCGGCTTCCGCATTCTTGGCGTCGATGACCAGCGCCACCCCGCCAACTTCCGCCGCTGCCAGCAAACAACGGCGTCCTGCCGCCAGGATCAGTTGACCACCCAGCCCGTGCCCCTGAAACGAACGATTTACGGCCAAGCGGGCCAGGCGAAACGCTGGTACGTCGTGCCGAGCCAGGCCTTTACGAACAATTTCCGGCGTGCGGGCATACTCGAGCGATGCCGGACACAGCGTGTAAAATCCCAAAATGGTTTTGTCGTCCGTTGTGGAAATCGCCAGAAAGGTCTTGGCTGCGCCTTTTTCGTGGCTCTGTCGCGCGCGTCGTCGCAGGAATTCGTTCAAGACCGGCTCGCCACAATCAAACGCGGTGCGATCATGCTTTTTGGCGATGGGCTCTTCCCGCCAACTGGGGAGCTTCATAACCGTTTGGGCAGCGCGCGGGCGGCTTTGCGCAGCTTCGCGTTGGCTGGTGGTGGGTTTTCCAGCAATTCCATCACGAGCCTGCTGTCGCGTTTAGTGAGCTGAATGCGTTCATGTTCTTCAATGATCGCCTCAGCTTCGCGCAGCGCGCTGCGCAGGACGAATGACGTCATATCGGTTTCCGCCAGCGCTACAGCCCGCATGATCACCGCCTTGTCGGCGGGGCGGACGCGCAGAGCAATTCGGTGGTTGTCGTCGATCGCAGCACGAGGCATCATGTGCTCCTTCCTGTACACATTCAAAGCGTACACTTCGGAGTGGGCCCAGTCAATTTGTGAATCCGGCTGGCCACCTGCATCGAGAATGCCGGCCTGGCCACTGGCAGAACAGGGGGCATCGATCCGCCCATCGCGGCTCGCGGATTCGATTGAGAAGTCCGCCTGCCTGTCAGCTGCAGTTCTGCGTCTGTCGGGTTTTGCCGGGACGCACGTCTGGGCAAAAAAAACAGCCGCGTCGGAAGCGGTCCGCGCCGATGCGCATTAATCGGCGCTGGAGATTCCGACGCGGCGTGCCAGAAGACTCTGTTGGGGAGGGAGCCGGGCTGCAGGCCTGAAAAACTGTGGGCCATTTCACCTCCAACCCAGCCCCCTTCCCAACGGGTCTTACCGTTCCAATGTGTCTGCGGCAGAACGCGCAGGCGACGTCCAAAGTGCACCGGTGGCCGCTACTTGTGAAACTCCAGGTCGTGTGGAAACAGGGGACTGTCCGCACCGAATGACAGCTCCCCACGAGCGATCCGATTGGTTCGGACGGACGGTCCCCTCTTTCCGCACCGGCCTGGCGTGGTCCATGCCACGCTGACCTGGAGTCGAGTCCGGAAGGACCGGCCCGATTCGCCGTCGAAAGAGGTTGGTCAGACGTCTTCGCCTGCGTTTCGGGCCGGGAATCCGGTTGGCTCAACCACGTTTCGTACTGGGACGTTCAACACGCGGAGCCGATTTCTTCTCGGCTCGGGTTTGTCGACGTTCCGCCAGCGCGGCACGATACGCCTTGCGCTCGGCGATGTATTGTTTGTGATCAAAGGTCGGGGGAGGATCCCCGGCGAACATCATTTCATTCGAGACACTGAAGAAGCCCCCTCCGGCTCCGCCCCCCGGGCCCCCGCCAGCTCCACCGCCAAATCCTCCTTGGCCGGCCATCCCCCCGGCACCTCCCATGCCGCCGAATCCGCCTCCCATACCCCCTGAGCCTCCGGCTCCACCACCGCCGCCATGACAGCCACCCCCTCCGCCTGCACCACCGCCTCCCCCTTGGGCGAAGGCCGAAGTTGCGCTCAGGGCGGCGATCAGCACCGCCGTCGCTGCCAGATGTTTAGGTCGTAAAATGGTTCCAATCTGACTTGGTACGGAAATCCGGGTGAACATATCAAAGGTTCCTGAATGCAGTCCGACAGTGAGCCGGAACAGACGGGATACGTGAATTGTGAAAGGTGCTGAGCACTCGGCGACGAGAATGAGAAACGATCTCTTCCCCGGTGATTCAACAGGGCGCATTACCGTTTTTTGAGATTTCTGAAAAATGACGACAAGGCCGCGGCGGAACTGGATCCCGAGGCCACTCCGTCCGCCCGTGTCTCGGTGTTCTGCCTCTTTGTCCAACAGCCGATGCTGTTCTTAAAGGGACCTGCCAAACCCTTCTCGGCGGCTTTTTGCCCCGCTCGACGCATTGCGGCAGCCGTTTCGGTGCGGATTGTCTGCTGAGGCGCGGCAGACGGGCTGGAGTTCTCGGTTCCGGCCGAGTTAAACTCCCCCGGCATGTCACGGATTTTTCTGGGGAATTTTGATTTCGAGCACGAACTGGCGACCCTACCGACCCCTGCGATACGAGCCCAGAGTTTGGGCGGTACGTCAAAATCGAAGTCGGGCCGAGCTGGACGCTTTGCCGCCGAGCGAGCCTGTGCCTGGCTGGCCTGGGCTCAGCCGGGGGATGTCATCCTGGCCGACCGGCGTTTTACGGCGGCTGATTTCCCGGACCTGGCGCAGGCCGGTTGGCCCATTCCTCAATTCTGTTCCGACGTCGACGAACTGCCAGCCGGGCCTGATTGGGAACTTGTTCCCTGGGGGTGGACCGATTCCCTGGTGACGTGGTCCCGCTCGCGTGGGTGGTCAGGCCCAGTGCCCCCCGCGGAGATTGTCCGACACGTTAACAGCCGGGAATTTCGATTTGGTCTCGAACGCGCCTGGAACATTGGCTTACCAGCCGCCGGTCTGGCCCGAACATTGCCGGAACTGGAAGAACTCATCGCTGCCGCGGGCGACCTGCCGCTGGGGTGGATCCTGAAGGCCAATTTTGGGATGGCCGGTCGCGAGGCTCTGCGCGGCCGTGGCCCACAGCTGGAAGCCCATTGCCGTAACTGGGCTGAGCGCCGGCTGCGGACCACCGGCCCGATCGTGTTTGAGCCCCTGGTCGAACGCGTCGCCGAGGCGGGGGTTCAGGTCGATGTGCCGATGTCGGCCCCGCCGGTCTGTCTGGGCATTACGCCTCAATTGGTTGACCGGTCGGGGGTCTATCGCGGCAGCCGGTTCGCCTGTTCGACAGTCGAATTAGCCGACTGGCAGCCCGCCGTCGATGTCGCCCTCCGGACAGCGCGCGAACTGCAATCGCTGGGGTACTTTGGTCCCCTGGGCATTGACGCGATGTGGTATCGAACCGCCGCCGGAGAACTGCGGCTGCGCCCGCTGCAAGACTTGAACGCCCGCCTGACGATGGGCCGTTTGTCTCTGGGCTGGCAGCGTCTGCTTGCGAACGGAGTTGCATTCGATGCACGAGCGGTGGGCGGTCAAGGAGTCTCACCACGGCCTTTGGAGAATGTGTGCCATCCCTTAAGGACCGTCGGTTCCTGGATTCACTTGTCGCCCCGACAGGTGGCACATCTCGGAATAGCCACCCAGCTCAGGCAGGCGCCCGGGGCCGGCGGACCACGATGGTTACTGACATCGCAGCAATCACCTGCGAACCACTCTGGCCAGTCTGTGGTCGTGCTGGCGGCGACCTCCGCTGACCGCGACCAGGCCGAGGCACAACTCCTGGGCCTGGCGACCGAGGTTTATTAACAACCGGGGCTGGTGAAATCAGAGGACGCGCCGATATGGTCGCCGTGCGCCAGGCCCGTTGCGCAAATCACCCCGCGCTACGCGGTGGGCTGCCGCAGGATTTTCCCAATGTCGTCGAAGAACGTTTCAAAGCACAACGCGATTCCCGTGTTCGCCGACAGATGGATTTCGGCGGCAAGACTGCGTTCCAGCAGTTCGGTCAACGCGTCGATGGTCGTATAGGTCACAATCCCCAGACGCTGGACGAAGGCCCGCACCTGGGGAACATCGCCGACCTGATGTGCTGGTGCCCCGGCGACCGTCAGCAGGGCCCGACGATAGAATTCGACGCAGAATCTCACGATCCAGCCAGCGTATTCACGCTGCGAGCGTTTCTCGGCGCCGGCGGGTTCCAGGCATTCAATCATCCGCTCGGCGGTCTGCACGCTGAGAAACGGGTGGGCAGCGAGCAGATTGAACAGTTCGTTTCGCAGCGCACGAATCTGGGGATCGAGCAATTGGCGGGCGATCTGCAGGCTGCCATCGCAGAACGGCGCCACCTGGGCGGCTTCGCCGACGTTGGTCGTCAATCCTTCCTGGACCATCAACTCGCGCACCAACTCTGTCGAGAGGGGTTGAAACACCAGGATCTGGCAGCGCGAGCGAATCGTGGACAGCAACGCATCGGCACTCGAAGCGACCAGAATCATCACCGAATTCGGTGGCGGCTCTTCCAGCGTCTTGAGCAGGGCGTTCGAGCTTTCTTCATTCATCGTTTCGGCGCTGTCGATGATGGCCACGCGCCGGCGGGCTGACATCGGCTTGCGCGAAATGTCGTAACACAAGCCTTCCTTGCCCCGCGACTCGTCTTCGCCAATGAACAGCCGAATGGGCAATTCGCGCTTGTCTTCGGGTAACTGCACCACCAGCAGGTCGGGATGAGTGTGGGCCTGCACCTGCTGGCAACTGGGGCATTCGCCACAAGCCTGCAACTCGGCATCCGTGTGCCGTTCGCACAGCAGGCATTGCGCGAAGTACCGGGCAAATCGATATTTGCCGATGCCCGCGGTGCCGACGAAGGCATACGCATGCGCGAGGCGCCCCGCGGCGCATCCGTAGCGCAGCTTTTCGACCTCGCGTTCATGTCCCAGAATCGAATCCCATCCCATGCCTGCAAGATACGGAATGCCGTCAGGCTGGGCCAGTGTGCCGCCGTGTTCGGTCACTGGGCTTGCGACATGACCCTTATGGGCGTGCGCTGACGACTCGTGGCTGGGGCAACGAGACACGTCAAATAGGTGTGGGGCTGCCCGCCAGGGAATCTGGCTCAGGTGGGGGCCGCCACGTGGTGACCGAGGTCACTTTTTGGCCAGGTCTTCGGCCTGTGGTAGGTCTTCGAGGCTCGAGATGCCGAACACCGACAGGAAGCGGGGCGTGGTCTGGTACTGCACGTCTTTCCGGCCGCCCGGGCCGCGCTCAAACGTTACCAGGTCCCGGCGTAGTAGCTGGCGAATCAGATTGCCCGCGTTCGGCTTGCCGTGTGTTTCAATTTCTTTTTGCGTGATGGGCTGCCGATAGGCGATCAGGGCCAGCACTTCCAGCACGTCCTGGGCCAGGCGGACCTCGCGGGGCCCCGAACCGTAGACGCGATGTCGCAGGCGATCGAAGTCCGCCCGCAGTTCCATGCGATAACCGCCATCACCCAGGCGGATTTCATACGGCCGTTCCTGGGCGGCGTACGCCGCGTTCAGTTCGTCAATCGTCTGTTCGACAAATGCCACATCGAAACTCCCTCGCAGCAGGGCCACCAGTTTGCGGGCGGTTAAGGGCGAGCCACCCACGAACATCGCCGCCTCGATGATCTGCGCCGGCGAGACGTTGGTATAGTCTTCCACCGGTTCCGCGCGGGGGGGACGTTCGGTGCCCCGTGCCAGACGGGGGCCCGTGCTCACCGGCGCCGTCGCGGCCAGTGCCGGCTCAGAGGCTTTAGGAGTTACCTCGGCGATCTCTGGTTCCGCGGCCTCGGCTGACTCGGCTGTGGGTTCCGCTTCGTCGGTGCCCTCGGCGGTTTCCGACTCGCCTGCCAACTCATCGGTCTCGGTCTCGTCGCTTTCGGCTTCAGCGACCGCGGTGTCGTCCGGACTGGGTTCTTCGACCTCGGGTTCTTCGGTGGCGTCCTCAAGCGCTTCGTGACCGCTGAAATCGTCGGCCGCTTGTGGCTCGTCAGCCGAGAGGTCAGGTTCCGGGGTCTCATCAGAATCGGCTTCCGCCGGGACTTGCTCTTCGACGGCGGTCAGGGCCTGCAGGTAGGCGGCTTCGAGATCGTCTTCCAGCCACTCGCCATCGGCGTCGTCGGAAAAGGACTCTTCCGCGCCGGGTTCAAAATCAGGCTCCGTACTTGCGTCGGCTGACTCGGTCCCGTCGTTTGCCGCGACGTCCGCTGCGGTTTCATTGTCGGGTTCGTCGATCGGTTCGTCGGCCTCGCTGAAATCGGGACTGCTGAGCGGGGGGAGATTGTCCCCCGCGTCGGCGGTTTCGGAAACCGCCGCCTCGTCATCCCCGGGTGCGGGGAGTTCATGATCAGAGTCCGACGTCGCGTTCGACATAGAGTTCGCCGAGTTTTCCAGGGGGATCGCAGCCGGCGGTTTATACCAGCAACCAGGAAAATGGCTCAATATGAGGTCGCCCCCCCGTGGGACAAGTTTTCAACTTGTCAAAACCTCGCAAAGTTCTCCCACCAGCCCCCCGGCCGCCCCGAATCTCTCATCGGCCCCAAATCCCCATCTCACCCTCCCGCTCGCCCCGTGCCCGACCTCACCGTACGGCCGCCCCCGGCCTGGAAACACCATCCCAGCCCGTTTCCGTCGTGTCCCAAAGGGCTTGACCGGCAGGCTTGGGGCGTGACCTTTTTTATACGACTGTCGCACCGACCACCCCGGCTATCCCCCTGCCGCGGCACGCAGCGCATCGGGCAGTAGCAGCGATCCTTCGTACAGCGCCCGGCCAATGATGGCTCCCTGCAGATGCGGATGCTGCTGGCTGGCGCGAACCAGGTTTTCGATGTCGGCTACGGTCGTCACCCCTCCCGACGCGATGATGGGGACTCCCAGATCGGCGAGACGGCACATGTCGTCGATCGTGCCGGCATCGACCCCTTGCATCATGCCGTCGTTGGCGATGTTCGTGTAGATGATTGCGGCGATCGGCAGTTGGGCGTAGTTGCGCGCCAGGTCGATGGCCGGCGTTTGCGACACATCCAGCCAGCCTTCGGTGGCGACCATCGAATTGCGGGCGTCGATCCCCAGCACGAGACGCTGCGGAAACTTCGTCGCCATCTCGCGGAACCACTGCGGCTCCTTCAAGGCCTGGGTCCCCACGATGACCCGCTGAATGCCCACGTCATCGAGCATCAACCGCATGGCCGCTTCGTCGCGAATGCCGCCCCCCAACTGGCAGGGAATCTGCACCCGGCGGACGATCGCTCGAATCGCCTCGACATTGACGGGCCGGCCGGCTTTGGCGCCATCCAGATCGACCAGATGCAGCCGGGTCGCGCCCCCCTCTTGCCAGCGCAGGGCCATCTCGGCGGGATCGTCACCAAACACGGTTTCCTGGGCATAGTCTCCTTGCCTGAGCCGCACACATCGACCGCCGCGTAAATCAATCGCTGGGAGAATTTCCATAGTCGTTTCGTAGTCCGTAAGAATGTCTGTAGGTCTGTTGATGAGAATGAATTGGAAGTCGCCGCGGCACAGGCCAGGTTGCCAGGCCACCCGGCTCTGACGGCTGCATTGCCAGCCGATTCTTCGCCCGGATGCGGCAATTTAATCGTTGGCAGGCAGTGACCAGTACAGGCCTGATCCCGGGCACCGCTTCGCAACCGCCAGCAATTTGGACCGTCACATGACGCCGGGACAAGTCGGGCCCCGGCTGGCTAGGTCAATTCGGCGAAGTTTTTGAGCAATTGCAGCCCCAGTTTCTGGCTTTTCTCGGGATGGAATTGCGTCGCAAACATATTGCCCCGCTGGACGACCGAGGTGAAGGTTTGACCGTAATCGGTGCGACCGGCGACCACGGCGGAGTCGTTCGGGACGACGTAGTAGCTGTGCACAAAATAGAAATACGATTCGGGGGGAATGTTGGCAAACAGCGGACAGCCCGGTGTGGCGGCCACGCGGTTCCAGCCCATGTGGGGGACTTTAAGTTCCGGGCTCTCGGGGAAACGCACGACTTTTCCGGGCAGAATACCCAGCCCTTCCCATTCGCCATCTTCGTAGCTCACGTCGAACAGCAGTTGCAGGCCCAGGCAGATTCCCAGGAAGGGTTTGCCGGCGGCGATGTGCTGTTGGATGGCGTCCACGAAACCGTGCTGGCGCAGCTCGGCGATGGCGTCGCGAAAGGCGCCGACCCCCGGCAGGATCAATTTGTCGCAGCCGGCGATTTTCGCCGGGTCCGTGCAGATTTCCGCGTCCACAGCCAGCTTTTCAAAAGCTTTCTGCACGCTCCGCAGATTTCCCATTCCGTAGTCAACGATCTGAATCATGGCACGATTGTATCGGACAATGACACAGCCGACGAGCGAACGGTTCGCCAATCTCCCCCGCCCCCACCCGGCGGGAAAAATCGGTTCCTTCACGTCAAGTGGCGGCTGGCGTGCTGCGGGCGGGGCCTGATGTGGCGTTGCCGACCCCCGGCTACACCAAACTCCACACGGGGGCGCCGTGGGAGACGGGAAACGAACGGCCGAGGGGGTCGAGAAGGGTTTGGCGGGTGTCGATGCCCAGCAGGTGGTAGATCGTGGCGGCCAGGTCTTCGGGGGTCACCGGATTTGACGCGGGATACGCGGCCAGGCGATCGGATGAACCGTAGACCGCGCCACCCGGAATGCCCGCGCCGGCCAACAGCACGCTGTTGCAGGGGGCCCAGTGGTCGCGCCCGGCGGCCGCGTTGATGTGTGGGGTCCGCCCGAATTCGCCCAGGCAGACCACCAGCGTTTCCTCCAACAAGCCACGCCGGCCCAGGTCATCCAGCAGGGCCGACAGCCCGCGGTCGAAGTTCGGGCAGAGTTTGTTCTTCAAATCGGCGAAGTTGTTCTGATGGGTGTCCCAGTACGCGTCGTCACGCTCCCAATTGACTGTCACCAGCGATACGCCACCTTCAACCAGTCGCCGCGCCAGCAGACATCCCTGGCCGAACGGAGTCCTGCCATAGCTGTCGCGCACCGTCTGCGGTTCATCGGCCAGCGCGAACGACCGGCGGACCTCTGGCGACGTCAGGACGTCAAACGCCCGCACGTATTCGTGTTCCAGATTCTGCCCCGCCGCGGATTGAGCGACATGGGGCAAAGGGGAGGCGATCGAGGTCAGCAACTGCCGGCGTGCGGCCAGTCGTGTCGTATCTTCCACGACCGGCAGCGGGCGAAAGTCTGGGACATGGGCATTCTGCGACACAAATAACGGGTCATAGCCGGCACCCAGAAAGCCGGCGAAGAACCCTGGGAAAATGTGGTTGTTCGCCGAGACTTGATTGGCCGGCGCATTCAAGCTGACCGCCGCCGGCAGGCTGCTGATTGATGGCCCGGCGGGGCGCTCAGCCCCCGCGTGGCGGTTGGCCGCGACGTAATTGGCGACTGCTCCAAAGCAGGGAAAGTCGTCGGGCGCATTTCGCGGATTCGTCGTGGGCCGGACGTGCCGCACCCCCGAGAGCATATAGTGCATCGCCACGGTATGGGTATTGTCGGGATGCGTCACCGATCGAATCAGCGCGTAACGGTGAGCCCTTTGCGCCAGTTCGGGCAGGTGCTCGCCCACGAACAGATCGGGGACGCTGCTGGGGATCGGACGGAATTCGCCTCGCACTTCCTTTGGCGCGTGCGGCTTGAGGTCCCACAGATCCTGATGAGCCGGGGCACCGAACAGGAACAGCACGATGCACGACTTGGCACGCCCGAAACTGCGGGGCAATGTCGTGCCGGCCCCCGACTCGTCGGCGAGCGAGCGGCCCGCCGCCAGCAGAGGCAGGTTGAGCCCCACGGTTCCCAGGCCACCCACGCGCAGCCATTCGCGCCGGCTGAGGCCTGCGCCCTGGCGTACGGAATTTCCTGGAACGGTGAACATAGTGAATTTCCACCTGCTGGAACCACAAACATGATACCAGCCAGATTACCCGCCCGCGACAA